>USJQ01000011.1 GCA_900554985.1 uncultured Collinsella sp.
TTAGTGACGATTACCTTGATTTTTGAGATATCCACACTGCAGGGCTCGATGGGCGCGGTCGCCTCTCGACGAGCCGACGCTGTTTTCCAAAGCTTGCCTCTCGAAAAATCAAAATCGCGGAATCGATTGATATAGCTGTCGAAACACCCATCGAACAGCAATCCCGTTGCCAGGCCTGCCATGAATCCACAGGCGATCGCGGCCTCTCCTCTAATTTGCATATGTCCCTCCTTATCGCTCTTGAAGAACAAGGCGGCGCGCGCCGCATGGAGCCTCATCACCCCCTACGGTACGCGCCGAAAATGGCCCGCAGTCCCTTCTGTCCCTAACGGGTCAGCTGGTGGCGCTTATCGAACAGGAAGACACCGGCGGCCACAAGGACCGTGCCGCCGATTACGAAGGTCTCGCCCAGCAGCTCGGACGCATCGCCCGTAGCAGGCATCGCCGTCTGCCGTGTCTCGATCTCGGTCTTTGCCACCGCGTGTTTGGCCTGGTACGTCACTTGCGTGACAGGCTGGGTCTGCTCGCCATTCCCGCGGTCGGCGGCCTCTTGGCGAGCAATCTCGGCGTTGAGCTCGGCAATGGCCTGGTCGAGCTCGGCCTTGGCGGCGGTGTAGTTAGCAAGCGCCTCCAAATAGGCCGGCGCCACGGCATCCGTCGCAGCTGCGGCGTCATCGAGTTCGGCCTTGGCGGTCGCGGCGCGCTCGGCGGCATCGTGAGCTGCGGCGATCTTGGCGTTGAGCGCCTCGTCTGCATCGTCAGCGCTGCCGTTGACGATGGCTTCGGCAAGATCAATCCTGCGCAGGCGGGCGACCGCGGCGGCAGAGGCGCAGCGGTCGGCAGCCGCATCCGTCACGGCATTGTCAGCCTCCACCACGTCGTACTCGGCATCGCTCACGGCCACCTCTGCAGCATCGAGCGCGGCATCGGCAGCGGCTTTGTCCTCAGTAGCCTGAGCAAGTGCTGCGGCGGCATTCTTAAGTTGGGCGGCACGGGCGGCAGCCGCATCAGACTTTGTCTGAGCCGTTGCCACGACGGCACCGGCATCGCTCGCAACCTGCTGGGCCATATCGAGCTCCGCCTGAGCGTCAGCAGCATCGATATCTGCCTGATTGGCATCGCCTTGGGCAACAGCGAGCTCAGCCTCCGCTTCGCGCTGATTGGCACGGGCGTCTTCGAGCACAGACGATGCCGCATCAAACGCACGCTGAGCAGTGACGATATCGGCTGAGTAAGCCGCCAGCTCATCCTGGGCCGCGGCAAGTGCACCCTGCTTGTCGCCAACGCCGGCACGAGCGGCGTCCAGCGCGCGCTTGGCAGCAGCCACCTTGCCCTTGGCAATGTCGAGCTCGCCAGACTTGGCGGCCACGGCGTCCTGCGCTGCCGCAACAGCGGCGTTGGCAGCGCTCAAATCGGCGCGAGCATCGCTGACGGCACGCGCGGCGGCGTCAGCTGCAGCCTGCTTTTGCGCCACGGCGGCCTGGGCTTCCGAGACCTTGGTGGCCGCTGCATCGATGTTGGCGGCAGCACGCTCAACCTGGGCTTGCTTTGCCGCAGCGGTTTGCGATGCTGCGTCCACCTTGTTGCCGGCATCGTTGGCAACGCTCTGCGCCGCAGTAAGCTCCTTGCGCGCCGCATCCACGCCTTGCTCGGGATTTGCCAGAGAGTCGCACCACGCGTTCAGCGCAGCCTCATACTCGACAACCGTCATCGGATTGACGTTGTACGGCTCGTACCATCGACCAGAATATACGAATGTCTGCGCCTGCGTGCTCCGACCGTACAGCGTCCCTCGCGTGCAAACGCCCATGCCCGTCACGGTGTAGCTGGGATCGATTACGTTGATGTAATGGCCGACCGAATCACCATGCTTCGCGGCGTAGGTATCAATCTCGGAACTATGCGCCGTATAGAAATCGTAAGCGGCCTTTCCCGTAAGGCCCGATGCGCCCAGCGAGGCGGCGGCAGCATCAAAGATGGCCTTCTCCTGATCGACCCACTGCTTAAACGGATTGCTTCCGTAGTTCCATGCCACGTTTTCGCCCACTTCGAACTGCCTGGCGTGATCGATCTTCGTGTCGGAGAAGTTCGCATCCGCAATGGCAGTCGCCATCATGGCATACGTCACCTTGAGCTCACCCAGGCCAACGCTCGCGCGATACTCGTTGCACGCCTTGAGCCACACGACCGCCTGCTTCATGTTGGCCAGGCTCGTCGCATCGGCCTCCTCGCCCACCTTGTTGTAGCTAGCGAGTTTGCAGTTGAGGATGATATCCGCCGCGTCGTTGGCGCCCACGCTCTTAAAGAACGCGATAGCACCCTGGCGGTAGTTCTCCGCCGATGCATTCGCCGTTGCCTGAGCGGCATCGAGCTTGGCCTGGGCCTGAGCCACAGCCTGGTCGGCCTGCTGCTTTTGGGCCTTCGCTTGATCGAGCGCCTTGTCGGCAGTGTCTTTCTCGTCCTTGGCAGCCGAAAGCTTGGCCTGGGCATCGGCCAGCTCCGTGAGCACGGAGGCATGATCGGTCTTGGCCTGGTCAAGTGCGGCGTCGGCAGCCGCCTTGGCGGCAACAGCGGCATCCAGCCTGGACTGGGCATCGGTGGCAACCTGCTGCTGATCGGCAACTGCTTGCTGAGCAGCCTGTACCTCGCCCTCGGCGGCGGTCACCTCTTGCTCGACGGCGGCAAGCTCATCCTCGCGCTGCGACTGCGTGGCCTTGGCAGCCGTCAGCGCCCCGGACGCGGCAGTCACCTTTGCCTTGGCAGCCTCGTACTCCGGGCCCGCAGCGCCCTGCTCGGCACGGTCCAGATCGGCCTTGGCCGCGTCATAGCTCGCCTGCGCGGTATCCACGTCCGCATCTGCCGCGGCTTTTGCCTGCTGAGCTGCCGAAAGCTTGCCCTGCGCGTTCTGCTGCTTGACAGCGGCGACAGCGACAGCGGCCTGGGCATCCGAGAGCTTGGCCTGCGCATCGGCGGCCTGCTGCTTTGCCTGCTCCAGGTCGCTTGCTGCCTGCTCTGCAGCAGCCTGGGCAGCGGCTACGGCCTCGGGCGTGGCATCGGATGCAGCAGCCCGTGCAGCTTCGAGAGCAGACTGGGCATCGCGGGATGCCTTCTGGGCGGTGGCCAGAGCTTCGTCCTTGTCCGCCAGGTTCTTCTTAGCGGCACCAAGTGCAGCCTGAGCGTCCTCAAGCGCCTTCGCATCTGCATCGGCCTTGTCCTGCGCAGCGCCCATCTGCTTTTCCAGCTCGGTCGAAGCGGCAGCGTCGCTTGCGTCATGGGCCGCGTCGTAGGCACCCTGCGCCTGCTGCTGGTTGGCAGCGGCGGCGTCGTAAGGAGCGGCGGCCGCATCCATATCGGCCTTGGCGGCAGCGGCCTTAGCACGAGCCGCATCGACCGCAGCCTGCAGGTTGGCGACCTTCTGCGCCGCCGACACCGTGCCCGCGCCAGTACTAGCAGCGGCCGCGCTCGTCAACGGAGACAGCACCGCAGCCGGCTTCCCAGTAGCGGTGGCACCGTTCGCACCCTGTGCCACCGCGGTCAGCGGAGACAGCAGCGACCCGCCCGTCATGGCGATCGTCGCCGCGGCAACCGTCGCCATGCGCCCGGCGGCCTTCGTCTTACCCGCAGCGCCGCCGTTGATGTTCTTATTCACGTTCTTGCTCATTGCCGATTCCTTCCCACGATGAGCTGATGTTTGACACAGATAGTCAATCTGACTTGCCCCATTAGAAAGAGGTGATAACGGGGTAATTAAATTGAGCGAATTGAATCGTGATGAAACTAATCTCCGCAAAAGCCAAACTCATAGTTCCGCTCGCGCTCAATCTCATCCAAATACTCAAGTTCTTCGCCACTTGGCCTCTCTTCGCCTAGAGATACAAGCCAGCTCTCTGTGCGAGAACCGTCAGTACGGCCAAAAATGGTCTCGAGATTAATGAAGTCGCTATTAACGTTGTTAAAGGAGAAACTGCTGGTGCTCATGCTCAAGTCCCGTCTACATAAACTCAAATTGCTGTGCTTGGCCTCTTTTAGAGACCCCATCTCATACGCTATGACTGCAGTATATGCGCTCCGCTTGTATGTTGCAAGAACAATTTTAGTTTTCTAGCACATATAACTAATCTGTTTCCTCACGAGCAAATACCACACTCCCCCGCCGCGCCCTCACGCGCGGCATATTCGTTGAGATACTTCACCGGAATCGGCCACCTGGAGGGAGCCCCATGACGTGAAAGCCCCACATTGACCAGCTGAACCAGCAGCTCGGACAGATCGTCGCCTTCGAGCACCTCAATCGAGCGCACATGAATCGCCGTTGCCAAGTCCTCCTTGGTGCCGTTGTTGATGCCCACAAAGTAGCAGGTCAGCCCTGCTCGTTCGAACGTTCCAATGCCGTAATAGGGCGAGTTGTAGCTTTCGAAAAACTCCTTCTTACGACCCGCCTTACCCGTAAGCTGGTAATCGCGCACCAGGGTCGCAAAGTTGTTAGAGAAGGTCGTCAAGCCCGTATCGCGCACGCGCGCGAGCATAGACTGTCCACCTGCCCGCACGTCAAAGATATAGGCATCCTTGCCGAGCTTGCCGTCGGCCGTCAACAGCTCAAGCTCCATCTCGTTCGCGGGACCGTCCTCGATGGGATGCGAGATGTAGTCCATGACCCCGTCAGCACCAATCGCTAGCGCTGCAAGGCGCGCATCCAACTCGATCTTGTCCTCCTCCTTGCGCGGGACATTGACCACACCACACACCGTTAGCGACTCAACGGCGAAAGAGCCAATATCAAACGCCCTCACCCGGCCGTCGGCAACGTCCTGCTTTACCAGCAGCTCTTTGAGCATGGCTCCCAGGACTCCCTCCTGAGCGCCCCGCACCTTTGCATTCGATGCCGCCTTGACCAGCGGCTCGCACACATCCGGCGTCACATGCTGCTCAACCACGCCAGCATGCAGGGCATAGCCATCGTCCTCGGCAACCTCGTTGGGCACCACGACGATATTCCATGCCAGCGGATCAACAGCCCTGCCGCCATACGACGCGTGTACGCCCCACGAGGAATCATTGAGCCGATCGACCAACTGGCGCGCCATCCCATCAAGCCCGTCACCCGCAAACGACACCACAGCCCGCTGCCCCAACGAACGCTCCGCAACCACGCGGGCATATCGGTCGCTTTTCAGAACCTCGTAGAAGCTCTTGCGCGGATACTCCCCGAGCGACACTCGGGCAAAATCGCTGTACCGGCGCTCAAGAATCTGCAGCTCTCGGTACAGGATGCCCTTCTTGGTATAGGCGACCTTTTCCGCCTGGGCAGAAAACGTAAGGTCACGACGTTTGGACGGCTTATCGCCCTTGGCGCGGCGCAGGATGTACTCGTCACTTTGTCCGTGCGCCAGCACCACCGTAGCGACAGGCGACAGCCTGTAACCCACCTGGCTGTTGATCTTCTTGAGTTCTAACTCGTCGCCTGCCGCACGACCGATGAGCACTCGGCGCTTGGTAAACGTTCGAATCTTGAGTTCGAAGGTGCAATCCTCGTTGATAACGGTCTCGACCGTTTCGATCTTGGCAGGTCCCCTTCCGTCGCTTTCGACAGCATTGCGGCGGGCACCCTTGGCGCTAATGACATACAGGCGCCCGGTGTCATTGGGAACTTCGTCCTCAATCCCCTCAAACTGAGAGCAGGAGTTGAACAGCAAACGGAGCGCAACGTAATCATCCAACTCGTCCCAATGAGTTTTAATCGGAACCAACTGCTCCTGATAAAGCGAAGCATTAAGGTCGCCCGTCTGCACGCCCGCTTTGACCATTAGAAAGACGCGGTTGTCTGCAAGCTGCGTGAGCGCAACGACCTTGCCCGCCTGGCACACATCGGCCATAAAGTTCGCCACGGCATGCTTACCAGCATCGCCTACGTTGCACCAAAAGACCGAGTAGCGCTCCTCGGCAGCAGCGGCGTCGAGCTGCAGCTTAAACTCAGATACGGCAATGTCTCCCAAGCCACACGACTGGTTATGCTTCGATTGCACGTCCGATCGCCTCCATCATCTCCAGGCTGATTGCGCCATCAGCTGCCATATAGGGGAAGGAGAACACCATCCCCTCGTCATCGATTGGCTTTTGGCGGAGCTCCAGCGCCGCCTCATCAGCCAAAACATTCACGATCAGCAGGCGCTTCGCCCCGGCTTTTTGAGCCTTTGCCTTAAAGCGCTCGGCATCCGTAGTCTCGCCGCCGTTGCGCCTGTAGGCCTCGTAGGCACCGATGCGATAGTGCTTAAAATCGATCCACACCCCGGTCTTGTTGCCAGCGGCATCGAGCACCTCAAAATCGCCGCCCGTCTCGGCATGGGCAGCGTCACCACGCGCAAGCAAATACCGGCCATCGTAATACGCCTCGAAGATGGACCTACCGGCAGACTCTCCCAGTTCTCCCAGATACACCGCCTGGAACATATAGGGCGTCATGTGCGCCGTCGCCGCCGGTTGCAGCATCGCGGGCACCCCGTCGCGCGACCAACGCTCGCGCACCTCCCGAATCGACAACAGCTCGGGCACACGGGCCGCCGTCTGGCTTACCTAGCGAACCTTCGCGCCCTTAAAGCCCTCGTTATAGCAGCCGCACGCCTCCAGACGGGCGGCAATCTGCTCGACAGGCTCACCGTCGTAGCTGGGGAACCCAAAATGCGGCACCTTGCACGCTCCGCCCTCCGCGTACGCATAGCCACTCGCGGGGAACGGCATGTGCAGCGCAGTGCTTTTGCGCGCAGGATAGCTCGCAAGGTCCTCCCACGGCAGGCAAAAATGATGCAGATAAAAGTCGCGCTCGTCGTCAAAGGCGGCCAGATCTTCCTCGCGCGCATCGAGCGAGGTACCCCTCAACGCCCGCCTCTCGTGCTTCTCCTTAGCCCGGTTGTTCCTACCGGCAGCAAGGTCATGCTGCTTGCTAGCAGTGTGCTGATTCTTATCTGCCATGTGATTGTTGACAGCCGCGCAGGCACCAACCACCTGCTCCAGCTCGTAGCCCATCGGCAGATCATGCAGGAACGAGAAGTCGCAGTCGCCGGCGATTTCGCGATCGAGCATTACCTGTACATAGGGCATCTTTACGCTCGTACGCATCAAGCGGCCCACCGCCTGTGCCACGATGCGAGCGCCTTCGACCTGATATGAGAGGGTGTCGCGCACCGGCAGTTTTCTGCCAACGCCCGCCAGCACCGTGCGCACGCGATGGCGCTTCTGGATAAACGGAATCTCTCCGCGCGTCACAAGCTCTTCCTGTTCGACCACGCCGAGCAGCGCCTGCTGGTCAAACTTCTTTGAGCTCATATCGACTCCCCAGGTCAAGCGGCTCGTGGGCGACTCCACGTACAAAAAGTCGAGGTCCATCTTGGGATGTCGCTCAGCATTGTCAAAACCACAATCGACCTGGCGCACCGTGTTGCGCAGGCTCTCTGGCACCTCATATTTAAGGTTCTTGGAAAAGCCACCAGCGGCAAGGTTGATAAACATCAGGGTCGGCTCGCCGTCCTTCAGACGTTCCTGAGCACCACGCCAGCCCTCCTCCCATCCAGAAGCGTTAAAGCACGGAACCATATCCTTGGCCTCCTCGAGCGACTTCTCGTACGAGGCCTCGGGATGCTTAACGCTCCTTATCACGAGTTCGGCAACGATTTCTCGGGCCAGATCCAGCGCCAAACTATTAAAGTCGCCATGGTTTCCCATGTGGCGCGTCGTAAAGATGGCTCCCGCCTGTTGCTCGCTGCGCGCCACACCATGCGCCCATGCACTCACGGCAACGAGCGTTTTGCTCAGACGCTTTAGCTCAAACTCGATGTTTTCGGCATCGCTCGTGGTCACCCTGTCGGCAATCTTTCGGCGCAGGCACACCGCAAGTCCTTCACTCACGCCAATCTGGTCAAAGAATTCCATCGCATGCTCGTACACCTCGTCGGGCGACACGATACCGCCACCATAGGCGCCGCCGGCCACGGCCGCCATGCCGGCAAGCTTCTTGGACTCGTCGACCCAAACGACGTCGACGTCATACACCGTTGCCGCCTGCTTGTTGAATAGCTTGGTCTGTCGTACGATCTCCTGGTTGAGCTCGCCAATCCAAGCATCTTTACGAACCACGCCGTGCACTTCGTCCAGATAATCCAGATCAAAGTTCTTAATGGTCGGCGCGTTCCAGGTGGCGCTCATGCACACGCAGGGAGCCTTGGCGGCAATGGAGGCCAGATACGCCTCGGGCATGCGCTCAATGCCGTGGTTGGTGAGGTACGTGGTAAACATATGGTCGATGGTGGTTTCCATCACCAGGTAGTCAACACCGCGCGCATACATCGAGTCGTCAGCGGCATCGATTTCGTCGTTCTTGCGGTCCTTAAAGAACAGCGCCAGCATCAGCGAATTCCAGAAGTATTTTTCGTTGGTCTGGTCGTTCCTAATGCCCAGGGCATCGATGATATTCTTGCGCGAAAGATCGTCCTTGTACGAAATGCTGCCGTAGTACAGCTTGTCCATAAGCGTGGCACAGCGGGCAAGATGGCCCACCACCATCCTGACAAGGCCGCGCGCACGGCGCACCGCCTTATTGACGGTCTGCCGCTCGTCCGTCCCACAAGACGTAATCATGTTGCGGTTGCGGCGAGTATCGAGCTCATAGCGCAAGGGATTCGACAGGCCATCGCCCACCGAAATATCGTCGCTGCCAAACAGATGACGACCGGCAAGCTGCTCGTCTTTCGCCTTGTCAGACAGGGCAAAAGGCTGCTGCAGCTCCATATCCCGAATGCACGCAGCGATCATCTTTTGCATACGCTGGGCGTTCTTGGCAATCTCTTCAGCAGCCTCCTCCACGCTTGCTCGCGAGACCTTACCCGTTGCCGCGTTTGACCCCTCGTGCTCGCCCGAGGTCGAGGCATGCGTATAGACCGCCATCCACTGGTCCCGATTTCCCAGCAGCAGAGGATCAACCACGCCGCCATTAAAATGACGGTCAAGAATACGCAGCATCTCGTCGGGCTGAAATTTCATATGTCCCGCCGCCAGCATCGACAGCATATCGGCCTTCGCATGGTCGATCTCGTCAAAGATAAACAGGCATTCGTCGGCAACCGTTACGTTAAAGAACACGACGCCCGCTCCTGTCACCGTATCGATTCTATTGACGAGCTTTTGCGGCGTGCATGCAATTACATGCGGCGTGCGCTTATCGTTAAGCAATGCCGAGGGCCAAATCCGGGGAATCTCCTCAAAGCCACGCGTGATGCTCTGGCGTCCACGGCTCACCGCTCGACGCAAGCTCGCGTCTGCCAACGCCAGCTTATCCCACAGCCCTGGAGTCAGGCGGTCGACAACGCTTCCCAGACGCTCCTTCTTGTCCAAAAGGCCCAAAAGGTCATCGGCGACCTCCATCGCACCGCGCCACGCGTGCGCAATATCGCGAAGAACGGCCTCGTCCTTTGCTCCAAAGGGGCATGGAATATCGCGCGGCCTTACGCTGCCCTTGTCAAACGTGGCGTCGATCCAGTTTTTGATGTTCTCGCCCGCTCGCGGAAGATCAAACACCATGCGTACCGCTTCATCGGAACTCATGCCCCGCTCAACCAACAATTCGCGCACGCTTGCAACATAGTTGTCGCGATTGTCTTTACCCGGAACAACAAACACCAAGGTACGGCGGCCGGGACACTTGTTAAAACAGCCCGACTCATCCCAGCCACCGGCAATCAGGTCGGCCGTGACCTGTTCGGCCGTGTAGTTTTTGCCCGAGCCCGTCGTGGCACCAAAAAAGTACAGGCCGTTGTTGTCCTGATCCTTAGCGTCGTTCTGGTCCTTGGGGGCAAACAGCGCACGCTCAAAAAACTCGCGCATCGCCTTTTGGCGCGCAAGATAGGGAGCGAGCTCCTTGTCGTCCGCAGACGACGGATTCGATTGACAGTTCTGTTCCCACGTAGCCATGGTCAAACCTCCGATTTAGTTGTTGCATGTGTTGAATACCATCCCGTGCGGACAAAACTCATGCAGGGCGGCTGAGCGATGGCATCTATGCCGCTTGAGAAAAGAAAGGAAAGAGAAGCAGTCGGCGACTACTCGGACGAAGCGAGCAGCTTCTCAAGATCGCATTCCAACGCCTCGCGCTCCTCAGCGTCGATCACCGCGAGGGCGACACGCATCAGGGACACATCGGCGGCAAGCTCCTTTACCTGGTCGGGACGCTTGCTAAAGTGGTCGTAAATCCGCAGGGCCTCCCCGGCCGCCAGGTACTGCCACTTTTCCAGCGAAGGCTTTTCGGACCTGCTCATGGCATCGACCCACTCGCCAAGACCCTGAAAACCGTTGCCCGTAGTCGTGCCGTTCATAACCACATCGAGCGGGCTCAGCAAGCAATCGGGCGATTTTTTGTACACCAATTTGGTGAGCGTAAGCACCTGAGCAAGGTTGCGATACTGTTCCTTGTCGGCATAGAGCACGTCGTTGTAGCAGGCGCACGCCTTAAGCAGCTCGTGGGCGGCAATGCGCTCCGGCCCATCAAACGGAACGCCGCGCAACAACACCCCAGCAAGATCGAATGCCTTGCCGCCCTGCACGATCTTGTCGAGCGCCGAACAGTCCACCAATTCCGCCAGCCAAGCAAACTCAGGCTGATACGGCTTATGCTCGTCCTCGTCCTCATGCTCCATCCAGTCGCTTACCAGCGCCAGGGCTTCAATCTCTCTCCCGTTCAGAAAGGGCGAATTCTCCCCCCTCTTTTCCCGCAAAAAACTCCGCGGCTCATGAGAGTGCTCGTACGCAACCGCAAGCTCCCCGTCGCTCACGACCAAGGTCGCACGGGAAATACAGGTATTTTCCCGCATGTCCCTCCAGGCGTACATCATAAGGGGACGCAGCTGACGGAGCATGCCGCGCGCGCCGGCACCTTCCTTAACCGCGCGCTTCGCCGCAAGGCGAGCAGCATCTGCCGTCAGCTCCATCTTGGCGCCATTTCCCATCATGTTGTTGTACTTGGGCAGGTACTGCTCATACGCAATCTGGACCAGGTTGTCCACGCTCAGAGCGTTAAAGGTAATCACCGAACCAATACGCCCGCACAGCTCGGACATAATGCCCCAAGTCTCAACATCCTCGATGGTCGCACTGTCTCGCAGCTCGTTTGCCGATTTTGCGGCGGTGCGCACGGCGGCATACGAGGATCCAAAGCCGACCGTGGTGCCAGCCTTGCCGGCCAGGCGCTTGCGCACCAGAGCATCCAAACCCATAAAGGCGCCGCCCAAAATGCAAACAACCTGATCGAGGTTGAGCGTCTTAATAGCCGCACTCTTGGAGGTATCACATTCAAACGGCATCTCCCCGCCTTCCAAGAGCTTAAGGAACGACTGCGATGGACTAAAGCTCGATGCAACTTCTCCCCCATCGGGCTCGGCACGAACCGCCTTGTCAAACTCGTCAAAGAGCACCAAGCAAATTTCGCCGGGATTGGCAGTCTGATAGTCCGCGACCTGCGACAGGCAGTTGCTCATGCTGGCACCGCGCCAGCCCTCGCCCGTCATGGTGGAGACATCGAACACGAACAGTTTGAGCCCCGCGGCATCTGCCACGGCCTTGATGGTGTGGGTTTTTCCCGTGCCGGTGGAACCCATCACCAAAATGGCAGCGGGCGAAAGAACGTCGCGCGGGTCGGCGCCGCGTGCCAACATCACGCAGCGGTTGACCTCAAAGCTCAGCGCCGTCACAAAGGCCTCCAAGCTTCCTTCGTGGCCAAGAACACTCTGACGCGTCTGCCCCACCAGACGCGTAGGCGCAATTCGATTGAGCAAGTCCTGGTAGCGATCGATGTTTCGATACCGCTTCTGAGTCATGGGCGCCTTCCTTTCCATATTGGTTTTCTTTCCTTCGATGTGGGCCGAGCCCTTAAACCACTACAGTGCCAGCGATGTCGCCGACTCCAGATAGATCACGTTGCCCGGCTGGGTAAAGACCGGAATGTGGTAGAGCAGCTGCAAAATGCCCTGCTTGAGCAGCGGAAACAGTGTGGGATGCAACACTTCGTACATCAGGG
>USJQ01000012.1 GCA_900554985.1 uncultured Collinsella sp.
AAGCTAGCGATGACGTCGCGTGAGGCGCTGCAGACCGCCATGAGCACGGCTGCCGAGGCGCAGGCCGGCGCGGTGGAGCCGATTCACCTGCTATCCGCCCTGCTCGGTGCCGGCGAGCGCAATATCTCCGTGATCATCGAGCGCATCGGCGCCGATCCGGCCCAGCTCGCACGCTCCACACAAGAAGCCATCGACCACGCGCCCAAGGTTTCGGGCGAGGGCCAGCAGATGGGTCTGTCCAATGAGCTCGTCCGCGTCATCGAGAAGGCCGAGAAGAAGGCCACCAAGATGGGCGACAGCTTTGTGGTGACCGAGCATTTGCTGATGGCGCTTGCCGAGGACAAGGGCGAGGCTGGTCGTGTACTGCGTGACGCCGGCGTCACCAAGGAGCGCATCGAGCAGGTCTACGAGGAGCTGCGTGGCGATGACCGCGTGACGTCTGCCGAGGATAAGACCCAGTTTGAGGCGCTGGAGCAGTACGGTCGCAACATCTGCGATCTGGCCCGCGCCGGCAAGCTCGACCCGGTCATCGGCCGTACCGATGAGATTCGCCGTACCATCCAGGTCCTGTCCCGCCGCACCAAGAACAACCCCGTGCTCATCGGCGAGCCGGGCGTCGGCAAGACGGCCATCGTCGAGGGCATCGCCCAGCGTATCGTGGCCGGCGACGTGCCGAGCACCCTGCGCGACCGCGACCTCATCGAGCTCGACATGAGCGCGCTGGTCGCCGGCGCCAAGTATCGCGGCGAGTTCGAGGACCGCTTGAAGGCCGTGCTCAAGGAAGTGCAAAAGTCCGAGGGCAAGGTCATCCTGTTCATCGATGAGCTCCACACCATCGTGGGCGCGGGTGCCACCGAGGGCTCCATGGATGCCGGCAACATCCTGAAGCCGGCGCTCGCCCGTGGCGACTTGCACGCAATCGGCGCGACCACGCTTGACGAATACCGCAAGTACATCGAGAAGGACGCGGCGCTCGCCCGTCGTTTCCAGACCGTTATGGTGAGCGAGCCTACCGTCGAGGACACCATCTCGATCCTGCGTGGCCTCAAGGAGAAGTACGAGATCTTCCACGGCGTGCATATCACCGATAGCGCGCTCGTGGCAGCTGCCGACCTCTCCGATCGCTACATCGCCGACCGCTTCCTGCCCGACAAGGCCATCGACCTGGTCGATGAGGCGGCAAGCCGCCTGCGCATGGAGCTCGACAGCATGCCGGTCGAGATCGATGCCACCACGCGTCAGCTGCAGATCGAGGAGCAGGCGCTCATGAAGGAGACCGACGACGCCTCCAAGGAGCGTCTGGAGGCCCTGCGCCAAGAGATTGCCGAGGTCCAAGAAAAGCTCAACGTGCAAAAGGCCGGCTGGCTCAACCAGAAGAACGCCATCGACCACGTGCAGGAGCTCAAGGGACAGCTCGACGAGGCCAAGAGCGAAGAGGAGCGTGCGACGCGCAACGGCGACCTGGGCCGTGCGTCCGAGCTGCGCTACTCCGTGATTCCGGGCCTGCAGCAGCAGATTCAGGATTCCGAGGCTGCGCTCGAGGCGCAACAGCAGCCGGACGGCGAGGGCCTCAACGAACAGGTGACCTCCGATGAGATCGCTGAGGTCGTGAGCGCTTGGACCGGCGTGCCCGTCTCCAAGATGATGCAGGGCGAGCTCGACAAGTTGAAGGGCCTGGAGGGCGAGCTGCATAAGCGCGTCATCGGCCAGGACGAGGCCGTCTCCGCCGTCGCCGCGGCCGTGCGCCGCAGCCGTGCGGGTCTCTCCGATCCGGACAAGCCCATCGGCAGCTTCTTCTTCCTGGGCCCCACCGGCGTGGGCAAGACCGAGCTCGCCAAGGCGCTTGCCGAGTGCCTGTTCGACGACGAGCGCGCGCTCGTGCGTATCGACATGTCCGAGTACATGGCGAAGTTCAGCGTCCAGCGTCTGATCGGTGCGCCCCCGGGCTACGTGGGTTACGACGAGGGCGGCCAGCGCACCGAGGCCGTGCGCCGTCGCCCCTACTCCGTGATCTTGCTCGACGAGATGGAGAAGGCCCATCCAGATGTCTTCAACGTGCTGTTGCAGGTGCTCGACGACGGCCGTCTGACCGACGGTCAGGGTCGCCAGGTGTCCTTCAAGAACACGATTATCATCATGACGTCTAACGTGGGCTCCAAGGCTATCGCCGAGCTTTCGGGCAAGGACGAGGAGGAGATGCGCCATCAGGTCGACGCGGCCATGGCTCAGACCTTCCGCCCCGAGTTCCTCAACCGTATCGACGATATCGTGGTGTTCCATCCGCTCGGCATGGCGCAGATCGAGAAGATCGTCGACATCCAGCTCGCCGACGTCCGCGCGCGTCTGGCCAAGGAGCGCATGACGCTTGCCATCACCCCGGCGGCCAAGCAGATGCTCGCCGTGGGCGGCCTGGACCCGGTCTTTGGCGCCCGTCCGCTCAAGCGTCTGGTTCAGCGCGAGGTCGTGGATGCCATCGCCGCCGCTATCATCGACGGCACGGTGCGCGAGGGCGATCAGGTGACGGTCGATGCCGACAAGGACGGCGGCTTTACCGTCGTGTGCGACAACACGCCGGCGGCCACCTACGAGGTCCCCGACGCCGAGTAGGTTTTGGGCCATGCCTTAAAATCTACCAGCCGTCTCTAAACGCCAAGGGCGGCGGATCCAATTGGGTCCGCCGCCCTTTTTCGTGCGACAATCGATGATATTGAACGGATGCGATGCGAGGAGCTATGCAGATGAAAGACGAGATCAAGACAAGCGCGCCGGCGACCGATGCCGCACCCGCCGCACCCAAGCCTGTGCCTAAGCCGGCGCCCAAGCCGCGCGACCCCTACATCCGTGCCGAGAACGAGGACGATGACGGCTACGATCCCTACAGCGATCGCCGCCCCGAGCGCGAGCCGCTGTTCGAAGCCGACCCCTGGCGCTAGTTGCATCAAGTAGCTAATTTGGCGATGATTTCCTGGGACGGGGTAGTCAAAAAAGTCCCGTCCCAAATCGACTGTCCAGGGAGTCGCATTCGAGCTTGGTTGCCCTCTCAGCCACTCGGCATCCTTCGAGCAGTAATAGTGAAAAAACTTGCTTAAGTGTTAATCAAGTCAGACATAATCTTGCTCTCTAATTAATCAAGAATCAGTATAATTTTGATTAGCTAGAGAGCAAGATTGGAGAATCATGGCATTCAACGACTTGATCGCCCAGAAAATTAAGGACTTTGAACAGCAGGGGGTTCCACAGGTCTTTGAGCGAGACCTTGATCTGGGAAACCCACAGGAGCCAAAGCGCGATAACATCGTAAATGTGGTTGTGGGGGCCCGCCGTTGTGGAAAGACGTATCGCCTGTACCAGGAGATGCAGCGGCTTCGGGGCCGGGGCGTCGAGCTTGACCGGATGCTTTACTTTAATTTTGAGGACGAGCGCTTGCGCCCGTATGAGCCATCGCTGCTGGCGGCTCGACACGTTCTATGCGCTGCATCCTGCTGCTCGAACCGAGGGCGCTTACATTTTCTTTGACGAGATCCAGGAAATTCCCGAATGGGGTGCGTTTCTGCGGCGTGTAGTCGATACGGAGAAAGCGACCGTCTATGTGACGGGATCTTCTTCTAAGATGCTGTCCTCAGAACTTAAGAGCGAGTTCAGGGGTCGTTCTCTTATACGAGAGCTTTTTCCGTTGAGTTTTTCGGAATACGCTCGATATAACACGGGGAGCGTTTTCGACCCAGATGCGACCTGTTCTCCAAGCGATGCAGCGCTGCTTCGACATCATCTGATCGGCTATCTTGAACGGGGGGGATTCATCGCGACGCTTGAGCAGACGCCCGCAGACGCGATTCAGCTGCTACAGGAATATGCTTCGCGAACGGTCGCTATGGACGTCATTGAGCGTTACGACGTCAAGAACCCTCGCCTGGCATCGCTGTTCCTAACGCGGTGTATGGCATCTTCGGGACGAGAGCTGTCGGTGAACAAAGTGTACAACGAGTTCAAGAGCAGGCAGATACCCGTCAGTCGTAATTCGCTCAGCGACTTACTTGAGTATTATGAGGATGCCTATCTGCTGTTCTCCGTGCCGGAGTTCACGCGTTCACTGGCAAATAACATGCGGTCTGCGTCTAAGGTCTACGCTGTCGATCCCGCGATGTTTGGAGCATTCTCTCCCGCATCGGCATTGGACCAGGGCCAGAGGCTCGAGACCGCAGTGTTCAACGCGCTAAGAAGAAGGACTCCCGCGGTGAGGGTCGGATCGGTCTGCCGCTTGCTGATCAAAGAGAAGAGCAAAAACCATGAGGTGGACTTTGTGGCTGGGGATGCACTTCTCATGCGGGCTTATAGCCTGATTCAGGTGAGTGTGGATATGGCAAGTGAGAAAACGCGCGAGCGCGAAATTGCCGCGCTTGATGGGTCGGTGGCCCAGGTCGATCTTGGTGAGTCGGCAATCGTTACCATGGATGAGCAGGCCGATATTCCATGCGAGCACGGTGTGGTACACGTTGTTCCCGCATGGAAGTGGCTCCTTGCCTAATCATCTACGGATCTGTGGGGCCAGGACCTCCTGGCCCCTTCATCACGGTTGGGGAGCACCATGATGCGCCCGGCTAGTCCTGGGCCTTGATGCTCGGCAGGAGAATCTGGGCGAGGTAGTCGGTCTCGAGTTTGGTCACGGCGTCGGCCTTGCCGTCTTTGCCGATCAGTACGTTCTTGATCTGGCTATAGGTGTAGCGGTTGCCGGTCGTGAGCTCGACAAGTTCAATGGCCGTGTCCATGGGGTAGGTCGACACGGGGTCCTGCGTGCGCCCGTTGGTGGTCTGGGGCACCACGTACGGATAGACGGGGCCGCTAGCGTAGACGGTATAACCGTTGCCTAGGTTGGCCGCACCCAAAACCGTATCGCCCTCATCGGGCGTAAAGCTCTCGCCCTCGCGCACTGCGGCGAGCGTCACAATCGGCGTATCGCTGTCGCCGGCAAGATAGATGCATAGCGTGCTGCCATTTTGCCAAGTCTCGACCTTGCCGTACCACTCGACGGGGATATCGAGCTGGTAGAGGTCGGTTGCCTTGTGACGGGCGTCGGCATCACGGGCCGCCTGTGCCTTTTGCGCGCTCACGGCATTGACGGCGGCGTCGCGCCGCGCGGTTGCCGCCTGCTGGAGCACCTTGGCGGTGGCGGCAGAGCTCGCGCCTCCCTCCTCGGCATATTTGGCGGCGGCATCGATCTGGTCGTCGGTTACCGTGTCGGCCGAAGGCACCTTGAGCTTAAAGGCGGCCTGGCTGCTTAGGTCCTGTCCGTCGCTCTTGATCGTGACCTGCGCCTTGGTGGTCGGCACGGTATAGACGGTGCCGTCGGACGCGATGGGGGAGGCAGCGATGGAGAGCGTGTAGTCACCGGGTAGCAGTTTGATGCCACGGCCGTGCTCGTCAACATAGAGTGTTTCGCTCACGGAGGATCCGTCAGAATCCTGGCCACTCACTTGTACGGGAATCTTGGAGCCGGTGGAACAGTCGAGCCCCGCGGCATGCACGCCAATCTGCACCGACATCATCGTGTGGGCATTGGCGGCGGCGATGGCAGCCTGCTCTTGCCGGTATCCGTTCCAGGCTGCGTAGCCTGCGCCGCCGGCGACAAGCGCAACGGCCACAGCGCCGGCGACCATTAGATTGCGGCGCTTGGGCGACATCTTGCGATGGCGGACCTCGGCCTCGCGTGCCGAGGGAACGGACGGCAGGGGAATATCGCCCATGGCGATGGTCTCGTCCACGGCAGGAGCGGAGCCCAGGCCGGGAAGCTCGCGGGTCAGCGAATCTTCGGCCGGCAAGCTGTCGAGCAAGATGGTTTCCTCGCTCGTGTCGGATTCGGGCTGGTCGTCGGCCTCGCATTCGGTGTCTTCGTGATCTGCCTCATCTTCGGCAGGCTCAACGTCGTCTGCATCCTGATCATCGGACTGCGCCTCGGCTTCCGACTCATCCTGCACATCAACGCCCGAATCGTCAAACGCAATCTCATCAAGTGAAATCCGGTCTAGGCTCTCCAGGGCTTCGGCACACGCTTCTGCATCTTGGGCCGCATCCTCTTGGCCCATCGTCTCATCATTCATACATCCCCCAAGCTCAATATCGGGACAACACTGTACCCAAAAACGGGACCCCATAGAGCCGCCGTATGATTTGAAATCCGATTTTATATGTGCGCGTGTTTTTGAATAGATGATGATTAGAGACGCAACGACAAAAGCCCCCGGAAAGCGAGTGAAACGCTTTCCGGGGGCTCTGCGAGACATTGGATTGAAAATCTGGCAGGCGGGCCTATGCCCAGGTGCCAACAGCGACCAACATGTTACTCGGCGTGCGCGTAATCAACCTTGGCGCGGCGAGCGGTAGCCTTCTCCCAATCGCTGGTGCCCTCAAAGACATCCTGCTTGTAGGGATTGCGACCGAGCTTCTTGGCGCGGTAGGCGATGTAGATGATCGCGGCGACGTTGGCGATCAGCGCGGCAATCGAGACCGCGGTGGCGGCGCCTGGGTCGAGCGTGGAGTGGGTCACAAAGATGGACTCCTCCTGGAAGTACGGGAACACCTGGGCAAACATGCACCAAATAGCAAGTGTAAAGGCGCGGTTCTGAATCCAGCCGCCCTTGTTCCAGATAAAGGCGGCGACGGTGGGCGCCAGCAGCAGCGCAAAGCCGCAGAACCAGGAGTGGGTGGGCAGGCAGTTGTAGGTGTAGCAGAAGTTCCAGACGATGATGTAGACCCAGGTCATGTCGGGCCACAGCATATCGGTCTGATCCTCGGAGGCGTAGACGCTCCACCAGCCGGTCATGCAGAAGATGTTGATGAGACCGGCGATGCCGTTGAACACGTTGTTCCAGCCGGCAAGCTGCGTGACACCCTCGGAGGTGACCCAGGTGGACTGGCCCAGGACAAAGAAGTGGTAGGCACTCTCGAAATCGGACACGACGGCAATCATGATGTTGATAGCGACGATCACAAACGGCCATGCGCGGAACCAATGCGCCTTGCCGATCTTGCCCCACTGGTACTTAATGGCAATGAAGCCCCAGCAACCGGCCAGCGCCGCGTATACCTTGGCGTAGTGGAACCAGCTGTTCTGGTACACATGGGTGGGGTTGGTGAGCGCCCACTCGGCACCCTGCGAAACGCCGACGGCGATGGCGACGCAGTAGATGGTCATGGCCAGCGGAGCAACGCCAAAGATGATTGCCGCGCCCAGCTTGGTGCGGCGGCCGACCTCGTTGAGCACGATCAGGCCAATAAAGACCATGGCCCAGCCGGCCCAGTGGATAAGGGTATCGCTACCCCAAACATCGAACAGCATGCTGCTCTCCTTTCACACGCCCGCGGCCCCTCTTCTGATCGCGGGCAGTTTGGCCAAATGGCGTCAGTTCTGGGGCTTGCGCTCCGGATACTTGGCGGTATAGCCCTCGATGTGGAGCGTCGAGGCGATAATCTCCTTGACCGTCTCGTCGGGCACATCGGGGTGCGTGCGGATATACATCAACAGTCCCATGATGAGGGTGTAGAACGTCTCGTAGACATGGTCGATGCGTAGCTCATGATGGGCGACAAAATCCACCACGGTGGTGTCGCAGATATACTGCGCCACGCGCTGGACCACGTTGTGCAAAAAGCCGCCGTAGAGCGCACCGCTGCTCGAGGTGAGCGTGCTCGGCAGCTCGTGGCCGCTCACGACCAGACGCTTGAAGAGCGGGGCGACGGTGTCGAGTGCGCCTTCGATGTCGCCAACCGTGCGGCTGGCATTCCACTGCTCGAGCTCGGAGATAAAACCGTCGATTGCCTCGTCCATGACGGCGGTGACGGCGGCGTCCATATCGGCAAAGTAGTGGTAGAACAATGAGCGCGTACAGCCGGCTCGCTTGGTCACGGCCGATACCGAAAGATGCGACACGCCCAGCTCGGAGCTTACGGTGCGCACGGCATCGAGGATCTCGCGACGGCGTTCGTCGCCTGTCAGGCGCTTTGCCGCGCTATCGGATGCGGGGACGGCATCGACCACAGAGGTATCTGCTGTGTTGTCGCCCATGTTTTGCCGCCTTTCATCCTCTTTTGCCTGACCGTTCGCCTAACAGTCTTGAATATTGTTGACGGTTCGTCAATACTATTTTTGACACAATGTCAACAATGGCGGGTGAACGGCATGGGGGCATGCCCGGCCTGCAAAAAAAGAGGGGCGCCGCGGTCTCGCCGGGCTGTGGCAAGAGAAGGGACGACCATGATTCTCAACGGACCGGGGATTAGCTACACCGAGCCCGATATCGGTGCGGAGTTTGTGCCGCCGCTGCCGGAGCATCCGCGCGAGGCCATCGTCAAACTGTGCGAGCACTGCACCAACCGCCTGCTGCATCGCGACGAGCTGCTGGGCTACGAGTACTGGTCGTTTGCCGAGGCCGCGACTGACGAGCAGGCCGAAGTGCTCTGCAAGATGAAGATGCGCCGTCCCTACACGCTGCCCGAGATGGTCAAACTCACCGGCATGCCCGAGGCCCAGATCGAGAAGATGCTCGACGACATGAGCTACACGGGCCTGCTCGAGTACAACTGGGAAAATCCCGAGCGAGCCAAGCAGTGGGTGCTGCCCATGCTGGTGCCGGGTTCTGCTGAGTTCCTCAACATGCGCGTGAGCCAGCTCGAGGAGCATCCGGTCTATGCCAAGTTCTTTGAGCAGGCATCCAAGGGGCCGCTGTCCAAGGCCACGCCGATGGTGCCGCCCGGAGGTGCCGGCATCGGCATGCATGTCATTCCGGTCGAGAAGGCCATCGATGCCGCGAGCACCTCGGTGCCTATTGAGCATATCGAGCATTGGCTCGACAAATACGATGGCAAATATGCCGCTAGCACCTGCAGCTGCCGCGCGAGCCGTCGCGTGATGGGAGAGGGCTGCGCCGACGACCCGGCCGATTGGTGCATCGCCGTGGGCGATATGGCCGACTACGTGGTCGAGACCGATCGTGGTCATTACGTGACCCGCGACGAGGTCTACGACATCCTGCGCCAGGCCGAGGACAACGGCTTTGTGCACCAGATCACCAACATTGACGGCGAGAACAAGATCTTCGCCATCTGCAACTGCAACGTCAACGTGTGCTACGCCCTGCGCACCTCGCAGCTGTTCAACACGCCCAATCTTTCGCGCTCGGCCTATGTCGCTAAGGTCGAGAAGGACAAGTGTGTGGCCTGCGGTCGCTGCGTTGAGGTGTGCCCGGCCGGCGCCGCCAAGCTCGGCCAGAAGCTCTGCAGCAAAAAGGCCGGCGGACAGGTGCCCGAGTATCCGCGCCAGGAGCTGCCCGATGCCACCAAGTGGGACCACACCAAGTGGTCGCCCAACTACCGCAACGATAACCGTATCGAGACGCACGAGTCCGGCACCGCGCCCTGCAAGACGGCTTGCCCCGCGCACGTTGCCGTTCAGGGCTACTTAAAGCTCGCGGCGCAGGGCCGCTATGACGAGGCGCTGGCGCTCATCAAGCGCGAGAACCCGCTGCCCGCTATCTGCGGCCGCGTGTGCAACCGCCGCTGCGAGGACGCCTGCACCCGTGGTCGCGTGGATGCCGCCGTGGCTATCGACGAGGTCAAGAAGTTCATCGCCCAGCGCGATCTGGATGCCGCGACCCGCTATGTCCCGCCCGTGGTGACGCCGACGCGCGCTGGCGGCTTCGATCAGAAGATCGCCATTATCGGTGCCGGCCCGGCCGGTCTGTCCTGCGCCTTCTATCTGGCCGAGAAGGGCTACAAGCCCGTCGTGTTCGAGAAAAACGAGCGCCCGGGCGGTATGCTCACCTACGGCATTCCCAGCTTTAAGCTGCAGAAGGATGTTATCGAGGCCGAGGTCGAGGTCATTCGCCTGATGGGCGCCGAGTTCCGCTATGGCGTGGAAGTCGGTCGCGATGTGACGCTCGACGAGCTGCGCGCGCAGGGCTTTAAGGCCTTTTATGTGGCTATCGGCTGCCAGGGCGGCCGCCTTGCCGGTATTCCGGGCGAGGACGCCGAGGACGTGGTCGTGGCCGTCGACTTCTTGCGCGAGGTCAACAGTGGCAAGATCGACGCACTGCCTGGCCGCACCATCGTGGTGGGCGGCGGCAACGTGGCCATCGACGTTGCCCGCAACGCCTGCCGTCTGGGTTCCGAGCACGTTGAGATGTTCTGCCTGGAGAGCGAGGCCCAGATGCCTGCCAGCGAGGAGGAGCGTCGCGAGGCTGTTGAGGACGGCGCCCACATCAGCTGCGGCTGGGGCCCCAAGGAGGTTCACCTGGACGAGGCCGGTCATGTGTGCGGTATCACTTTCAAGCGCTGCACGCGTGTCTTTGACGACGAGGGCCGTTTTGCGCCCAAGTACGACGAGAACGATCTGCGCCGCGTCGATGCCGATCGCGTCGTCATGTCGATTGGCCAGTCCATTGTGTGGGGCGATCTGCTGGCTGGCTCCAAGGTGGAGCTCGGCCGCGGCCAGGGTGCTCTTGCCGACCCCCAGACCTATCAGACCGCTGAGCCCGACATCTTTGTGGGCGGCGACGTCTACACCGGTCCGAGCTTTGCCATCGACGCCATCGCCGCCGGTCACGAGGCCGCCGTGTCCATCCATCGCTTTGTGCAGCCGGGATCCACGCTCACCATCGGCCGCAACCAGCGCCACTACACCGCGCTCGACCGCGACGATGTCGTGATCGAGAGCTACGACAACGCGAGCCGCGAGGTGGCGCATGTCGACCGCGAGCGCGAGAAGGCTGCACCCTTTAGCGAGTACGTCGAGACCTTTACCGAGGAGCAGGTGCGCGCCGAGACCGCCCGCTGCCTGGGCTGCGGTGCCTCGATCGTCGACCCCAACAAGTGCATCGGCTGCGGCTTGTGCACCACCAAGTGCGCGTTCGATGCCATCCACCTGGATCGCGATCGCCCCGAGTGCTCCACGATGGTCAAATACGAGCAAAAGCTCCCAAGCCTGGGTAAGTACGCGCTCAAGCGCGCCATCAAAATCAAATTCGGGAAGAAGTAAAAGAACCTAACAAGTAAGCGAACGGCGCAGAGAACGGTTGGGCAGCGAGCGGGTCCCAGGCGTGGCGAGGTGCCTTGAAAGAGGAGGGCATAGGGCTTTTGCCCATGCCCGACGATTGAAAGGCAGATCGCCCGTCTGGGGCTCGCGCAGCGTCAAGCCGACCGCCGTTCGTTAGAACGGCGGAAGGAATTAAAAGTGCACGAGCTCGGAATCGTTTACCACATCATTCGCGATGTCGAGAACGTGGCGCGCGCCAATGGCGTGAGTCGCGTTTCGAGCGTCACGCTGCTGCTGGGCGAGGTCTCGGGCGTCGTTCCCGACTTGCTGCTCGACGCTTGGCGCTGGGCGGCAGATAAAAAGCCCATCGCGCAGGGCGCGGAGCTTATTGTGGAGCCTGTCGAGGCCGTGACGCATTGCGAGGCGTGCGGCCGCGACTATGCGACAGTCGAGCACGGCAAGACCTGCCCTCATTGCGGCAGCGGCGAGACATACCTGCTGCAGGGCCAGGAGGTCATGATTAAGCAGATTGAGACCCCCGACGAGGAACCGGCAGACGCTGCCCCCGACGGCCCTTCCGACGTCCTTGACGCCGTCGATGCCGCCCACCCCCTCCACATCGTCTAGGATTCCCTATAAGTTGCGGTGAAATAGTTCCTAAATCCAGCCTTCTGGCTCTTAAACAAGAACTATTCCACCGCAACTTTTTTGAGTGGTTTCGTAGATCATAAGTCGCGCAAATAGTCAAGTCATACCTGTTTGAACAATGTAGCGGCAGTACAAGCGCATTCGCGCTTGCCTAAAATCGATATTAATGAACAGTCTGCTTGGATCTGTAAAATTCGTGGCTTCATGAGCGACGCCTTGGGGGGTAATGAGCCGAAAAGCATCAACCTAACCAACTTCTAACAA
>USJQ01000013.1 GCA_900554985.1 uncultured Collinsella sp.
ATAATGGCAGACGCCGCCGCCCGCGGAGACATGCAAGGTGTGGTCGGTGGTCAGGCCGCCCTCGTCCCACTCGCCGTCCTTCCAATGAGCCTCGTAGCTGTAATCGGTCTTCATGTAGCCAAAGCCGAGGCTACCCCAATCGATATCCTTCTTCTCGACAGTCATATGTCGCTCCTTACATACACAGTTGCATACTCGCGAACTCGCACGCAAGGACCGAGGCCGACCGCGTCGCAACGTCGCACGCCCGGAGCGTAGAGCCGGACGGGACACGCGAACGGCATCAAAGCCAATGGCACGTCGATTCGCATGCACGAGATTGTACTCCGCACGCGCGTCGGATAAAACGTTTTTCTTTAACTAACTAAAGTATTTTCATTTGACCGAAACTAAAGAGGCCCGCCACCGTAAACGGTGACGGGCCTCAACGACACGATTTGTGCGCCGGCTCGAGCTACGCGTTCTTTTTGCCCAGCTTAGCCTTAACCAAGCCGACCACGGTCGGGATGATCGACACGGCGACAATGCCGATAATCAGCAGCTCAAAGTGCTCCTGCACAAAGGGAATGCCGCCAAAGAAGTAGCCCAGCAGCGTAAAGACCGTCGACCAGGTAATGCCGCCCAGCACGTTAAAGACAACGAAGTTGCGCCAATGCATGCCGCCCATGCCGGCGATAAAAGGCACAAAGGTGCGGATGAACGGGAAGAAGCGGCCGAGGAAGATGGCCAGATGGCCCCACTTATCCAGGAAATCCTCGGACTTTTTGATGCGCTCGGGCGTCATGGCCTTTACCTTGCCCGAGGCGATGATCTTGCGGCCAAAGAAGTGGCCGATCATAAAGTTGCACTGATCGCCCAAAATGGCAGCGGCCCATGCGGTGGCCAGAAGCGCCACGATGTTAAAGCCGCCGTTGTGGGCAAAGAAACCCGAGGCGAACAGCAGCGAATCACCGGGAAGGAACGGGAAGAACACCACGCCCGTCTCGATAAAGATGATCAGGAATACGCAGCCGTAGGCCATAAGCGGGCCGGCGGCGATCCAGCTGGCGATCGCGGTGCGCGGGTCCTTAAGCAGCTCGGCAATAAAATTGATGAAACCCATGAAGTAAAACCTCTCAGTTGTGGGCGCGGATACGTCCAAGTTGACCAGTATACGGTTGCGGTGCCCCCTCGTGCGCAACCCCACAAAAGCATGACTCCATTACCAGCAAGTTTGCATAACTGACACTTGTAGCGCAAAGCCGCCAAGATTGTCCTTTTTAATCCCTAGCGAATCGCTATACTTTATTGAATCGCATTGCCATGGCGCTAAGGGAGGGCGGCCGGTGAGCTTTATCAATACCATTCGCGAGGACATCAAGACCGTCCAGGCGCAGGACCCCGCCGCGCAAAACGGTCTGGTCATCTTCCTTTCCTATCCTGGCCTGCACGCCAAGTGGAACCACGTGCCCGAGCACTGGCTGTGGGAGCACGGTCATCGCTCGCTCGCCCGCGTGCTCTCGCAAATCACCCGCCACATCACCGGCGTCGAGATTCACCCTGCCGCGCAGATTGGCAAGCACTTCTTTATCGACCACGCCATGGGCGTCGTCATCGGCGAGACCACCATTGTGGGCGACAACTGTGTGCTCTACCAGGGCGTCACGCTCGGCGGCACCGGCAACGAGACCGGCAAGCGTCACCCCACCCTGGGCAACAATGTCACGGTGGGCACGGGCGCCAAGGTGCTCGGCAACATCCGCATCGGCAACAACGTCAAGATCGGCGGCAACTCGGTCGTCGTTAAGGACGTGCCCGACAACTGCACCGTCGTGGGCGTGCCGGGACGCATCATCAAGCGCAACGGCTGCCGCGTGTTCGAGGAGAGTTTCGACGCCAAGCAGCATCGCGAGTACATGCCCGATGACGCCGCCGAGCAGAGTGCCCTCAACCGCCAGGGCATCACCGAGAATGCCCGCCGCGTCAAAGAACTCGAGCGAGAGGTGGCCGAGCTCACAGCCCTCGTCGCCAAGCTCGTGGACGAACGCTAGAGGCGGACGACCACCGACAACATTGACGCCAACGCAAAGGCGCGCCAGAGGATTCACCCCCGGCGCGCCTTATTTGTGATGTGGTAAAGAGACTGTCCCTTTGTCACATTATGCGAACTGGCTCAGATAGAGGTCGGCGTAGGCACCCTCGGCAGCCAGCAGCTCCTTATGCGTGCCCTGCTCGATAATGTTGCCGTGATCCATGACCAAGATCAGGTCGGCATCCACAATCGTCGACAGGCGGTGTGCGATCACAACGCTCGTGCGCCCGCGCATAAGCGCATCCATGGCATGACCGATGGCAAGCTCGGTACGCGTGTCCACGCTTGAGGTCGCCTCGTCCAGGATGAGAATCGCCGGGTTGTTGAGCAGCACGCGAGCGATGGTCAGCAGCTGACGCTGGCCCTGGCTGATGCTCTCGGCATCGTTGGCCACGCGCGTGTCGTAGCCCTGCGGCATGGTGCGCACAAAGAAGTCGACCTGCGCGGCGCGCGCAGCCGCCACGATCTCGTCGCGCGTCGCCTCGGGGCAGCCGTAGGCGATATTCTCGGCAATCGTGCCGTCGAACAGCCAGGCGTCCTGCAGCACCATGCCAAACTGCTGCCGTAGCTCGCCGCGGTCCATGCGGCTCGTATCCACGCCGTCGAGCGTAATACGCCCGCCGTCAATCTCGTAGAAGCGCATGAGCAGGTTGATGAGCGTCGTCTTGCCTGCGCCCGTGGTTCCCACCACGGCAATCTTCTGGCCCGGCTCGGCGGTAAACGACACGTCGCGCATAAGCGGCTTGTCGGGCGAATAACCAAAGCGCACATGCTCAAAGGAGACGCGGCCCTCCACGCGACCCGGCAGCTTGGCGGCCTTGTCCGGCAGCGGATCGGCCTCCATCTCGGGCTCATCGAGCAGGTCGAACACGCGCTCTGCACTCGCCAGCGCGCTCTGCAGCGAGTTGAAGGTAAACGACAACTGCGTCATGGGCTCGGACGCCTCGTAGATAAACTGGAAGAACGCTTGGAACACGCCGACGGTCATGTGACCGGCAACCAGCATGCTGCAGCCCACAAGCGCAATAACGATCTGCGCCAAACGGCCGATAAAGCGCACTGCGGGGCCGACAGCATTGATCATAAAGTCGGCCTTGGTGCTCACACGAGCCAGTTCCTTCGAAGCCTCGTGCACCTCAGCGGAGCTCTGACGTTCGCGGTTAAACGCGCGGATCACCAGACGGCCCGAATAGCCTTCCTCGACCGCACTCGTAATCTTGGACACCCACTCCTGGCGCTCGCCCGTCACATCGTGTGTGCGGCGCGAGACGACCTTCGTCACCAGCAGCGACAGTGCCGTAAAGAACAGAAAGACGAGCGTAAGCTGCACGCTGAACACGAACATCACGCTCACAGCACCAACAACCGTGCCGATCGACACGAGCAGCTGCAGCAATCCGCGCTGCATGCTCTCGGACATCTTGTCCAGGTCGTTGGTCGCGCGGCTGACGACCTCGCCGGGACGATGCGCGTCAAAATAGGCGAGCGGCAGACGGTTGAGCTTTTGCGCGATGCGGTTGCGCAGGCGTAGATTGAGGCGTTCGGCCACGCTCGACATCAAAAAGCTCTGGAGCGCGTAGAACGAAGCGGCGGCCGTCCAAATCAAAAAGTAGATGAAGATAGTCCTGCCGCAGTTCTCCCAGGTGATGCTGAAGGTGGCGTTGTTGACAAACGCTACCTGAATGTGGCCCCACAGCTCATCGATCACGCGGGCGCTATATGCCGGCGCGGCAGTGTTAAAGATGACATAGAACACAATGCTCGCGAACACGATATAGAAGCGCCAATGGTCGCCGGCAGCCTCACTCCACAGGCGGCGCACCGTCGCCCAGGTATCCCGAGGCGTCTCGTCCTCGTCTTCGTCGTCCACGTCGCGCATACGCTCTGCCTCGGCGCGGGCGCGCTCGTCCTCGGCACGTTCGTTTTCCTCGTAGAGCGCTTGGCGGCGAGCCTCGCGCTCGGCCGCAGCCTTGGCGGCGTCATCCAGCTCGGTCGACGCGGCAGCCGTTTCCTCGACCAGTCCCGCGGCAGCGGCGTCATCAACGCCGCCCTGCTTCTTGAGCTCCTCGGTCATGCTACTCACCTCCCTTCATCTGCGATTCCGCGATGGCACGGTACACCTCGCAGGTTTCCATAAGCTCGCCATGCGTGCCCAGACCCACAACCTCGCCATCCTTGAGCACGACAATCTGGTCGGCGTGCAAGATCGTCGAGATGCGCTGCGCGATGATGAGCACCGCAGCGTCACGCGTCTCGTCTTGCAACGCATGGCGCAGGGCGGCATCGGTCTTAAAGTCCAGGGCCGAAAAACTGTCATCGAAGATGTACAGATCGGCCTGCTTCATGAGCGCGCGAGCAATGGCCAGGCGCTGGCGCTGGCCGCCTGAAAAGTTCGTGCCGCCCTGCGCCACCGGGGTATCGAGCCCCTGCGGCTGATCGAGTACAAAGGTGCTCTGGGCAACCTCAAGCGCGTGAAGCATGTCGGTCTCGGTCGCGTCCTCGTTGCCAAAGCGCAGATTACTTGCCACGGTGCCCGAGAACAGCCACGCCTTCTGCGGCACATAGGCGATGTGTCCACGGATCTCATCTTGCGAAAGCTCGCGCAGATCGACACCGTCCAGGCGAATGGCGCCCTTGGTGGCATCGTGGAAGCGCAGCAAGAGCTTGGCCACCGTCGACTTGCCCGAACCCGTCGAGCCGACGATTGCGGTCGTCTGACCGCGACGACAGGCAAAGCTCAGGTCGCACAGGGTGTCCTCGTCGGCATCGTCAAAGCGAAACGACATATGATCGAACACGGCGACCGCATCGGCCCCGTCCTTTGAGTCGGACGCGGCCGCATCAAGCGTACGCTGGCCATCGACGATGCTCGGCTCAATCTCCAGCACCTGCTGTGCACGGCTTAGGCATGCCGCGGCGCGTGGCAGCGTTAGCACCACCATCTGCGCCATCATCACAAAGAACAGAATCAGGATTGCGTACTCGAGCACCGCAGAGATGCTCGCGATCTGCATCGCATGGGCGCCCACGCGGTTGCCGCCAACCCACAGCACCGCCACCTCGGCGATGTTCATCAAAAAGAAGCTGGAGCTGTCGAGGCCCACAAACAGGTGGTTGACTTTGATGGCGTTGGCGGCGTATTCGCTAAACACCTCGTCCAGACGCCGTTCCTCGTGGCGCTCCTTGTTAAACGCACGGATGACGCGCACGCCCACAATATTCTCGCGCAGCACCACGTTCATGCGGTCGATAAAGCCCTGTAGGCGCATAAAAATCGGCGCCGCGTGGGCAACCGTAAAGACTGCCGCCACCAGCACAATCGCAACGACTACGCCCAGAAGCGTGCCCATGGCGGGATCGATAAACCAGGCGAAGATGATGCCCGCCACAGCCAAAAACGGCACGGGCAGCACCAGCTGAATCGTCTGCAGAATCGCCTGCTGAATCACGTTGATGTCGTTGAGCGAGCGCGTGATCATCGATCCGGTGCCAAAGCGCTCAAAATCGCTGGCCGCGAGCTCGAGCGATTTGTCGTACACGGCATTGCGGATATCGCAAGCCACGTTGGCGGCCAGGCGCGCCGAAAGATAGCAGCCCAGCACCGTGCCGCCGCTAGCCATGCTGGTCGCAATAAACATGTATAGGCCGTTGCGTAAAATGTAGTCGACATCGCCCGTGGTAATACCGGTGTTGACCATGTTCGCCAGCATCGTGGGAACCAGCAGCGTACCGACGTTATCCACCAGCAGCACCAGCAGCGTCACTGCGACAAGCCCTCGATATGGCTTTAGAAACCTCATTAACAGTCGCACGACTCCCCCTCACGTCGATCTTGCATCTGGCTTGCGGCTGCCACCTGCTGTTTAAATGTCTCGCACTCGTCGCCGAGCACCTGAGAGAATTTGCCGATCAAGCGCATAATCTCGCGCTGCTCACATGGCTCAAGCGCGCCAAAGGCTCGCTGCTCGGCCTTGAGTGCCGGCAGCGCATAACGCTCGGCAAATCGCCTGCCCTCTTCGGTCAGGCTCACAACCTTGTTCTTACGGCTGCCTTCGGCAAACTCCAACGTTGCGAAGCCCCGCGCCGTCAAGGTTTTAATTGCCGAATTGATGGTCTGCTTGCTGTAGAACCATTCGCTTGTCAGACGGCTTACGGCAATACTGCCGCCCGCCGTGCTGGTATCGACGAGCATCCAGTAAGCGCAGTCCGAAAGGCCGCAGGCACGCGAGAACTCCGAATAGATATGGTCGAGTCCATTGAGCAACCGGTCGAAGTCGACCAGTTTAACCGCACCATTCATCTATCCCACCATTCGATTGTCCGATTTTTGACCAATTTTATGTCTCTAGATTAGTCCGAGTTTTGACTATCGTCAACAGCCTCTCCGCAAATGCGTGCACTTTTATGGCCTATCGGCAGAAAAAGACCGCCGGCGCGGGGGCGGCGCCAGCGGTCACGTGAAAATCGGGTTTTATTGCCTGTTAAGCGGCGACGGCCTCATAGACCGTAGCGCCCGAGAAGCTGTCATGCAGGCTCTTGCCGGCAATCCACGGCAGCTCGACGACCTCGCAGACCGTGTTGACCAACTCAGAACAGTCAGTAAAGTGGCCCTTGTCGTTGAGGGCCTCGCAATCCTGAACACGCCAATAGCCATCGGTGTGCGTGATGTAGTACTCGTGATCGTTGATCGACACGAAAGCGCGCGTCTTGGAACGCAGCAGCTTCAGAAATCCTTCGAAATCGGTCTCGACGACATCTCCAGCCTGGAACATGATGTTACCTCCTGGCCCGGCGCCACCACGGCGCATTGATAAACGTTGGTACTCCTTTAGTAAAACCTTTATCAGAGGTTATGCGTTCGTCATTTAGGCAAGTGGTAAAAAACCGCAGGGTAGACGGGATAAAACGTTTAACCATCCCATTTGTTTGTCACATTCTGAAGGTACTTTTATGCAAACCTACTTTCCCAATTGGAATCTATCCTTTTGGCCGGGCAATTGACCGTCTATCGTTTAAGCCCGGCGGGTATGAACGAGGCATCTGCAACGCCACCGCAAGGAGACACCATGGAGACTATCGAAGCACTCATTCACCGTCGCAGCTGCCGCAACTACAGCGATCGTCCCGTCGAGGCCGAAAAGCTTGCACGTATTATCGAAGCCGGCCAATATGCACCGAGCGGCATGGGACGCCAGCCGGTGACGTTTGTCGCCGTCACCGACCCCGCGACCGTCGAGCGTCTCTCACAGCTCAACGCCCAGGTCATGGGCAGCAACAGCGACCCCTTCTATGGCGCCAAGACCGTTGTGGTGGTGCTGGTTGACCGCAGCGTGCCCACACATCTGGAAGACGGCTCGCTCGCCATGGGCAACTTGCTCAACGCCGCCTATGCACTGGGTGTCGATTCGTGCTGGATTCACCGCGCGCATGAGGTCTTTGACTCGCCCGAGGGCCTGGAGCTGCTGGCCAGCTGGGGCCTGCCCGCCGACGGCAGCCTGCGCGGTGTCGGTAACTGCATTCTGGGCTATGCCGAGGACACGCTACCCGAGCCCAAACCCCGCCGCAACAACGTGGTGTACGTCAAGTAGCGCAGGAGTGTCCCAAACTGCCGGCAGAAAAGGAACGTCCCCTTCTGCCGGCAAGCTATGTTGATATTTGAGTTGTCGTCGCTTCGCTTGTCTGGGTCGTTTCGGCGTCGTCGCCTTGCTTGTCTTCGTCCTTTTGAGCATCGGCGATGGTGGTGGCCGCCGCGACGATGCCGCGCTGGGGCGCGACGCCTGTCTGGGTCTGAGCGCCCTCGATAACTTCTGTGCCTGCATGCGCGAGCTCGGGCGATTTAAACACTGCGTCCAAGTTGGCGCCACCGCCGGCGTAGCCAAGCGCAGCGAGTGCGATGACGATCACTGCAACGACGGCCACGATCGGAACATAACGATGCCAACCAGCCGGATTGAGTCCACTGCGGCGAGCCGCCCCGCGGCTGATGTAACCGAGCGTTCCGTCGTGCTTGAGCTTTGAGCCCACCACGCGTTTGCGGCCCCACAGCGAGGACTCTGCCTGCATTGCCAAGCGGGCGCTTGCCGAAGGATAGCCGTATTTAGTGCGCTTGAACGAGCCATCAAACCCCGAGGCGTGTTTACCCCACGTCACCGATGTCGTGCGTCGGTTGACCGGCGCGGCGCTCCGCCTTCTGCGGCTCGGTTTTGAAGTCTCAGCCATATGCCCTCGCACGCCGTAACCAAATCGAAACAATAACGCTTTGGACTGTAGCACACGCGTCGCGCGCGGTCACGGGCGCCTCGCTCAACGGTCATCGTCCTTCAGCAAGCGCCATAGCGTTGTACGGCTTATACCCAGCACCTCTGCCGCACGAGTCCGGTTGCCGTGGAGATGATCTACAACCAGATGCGCGATATCTCGCTCGGAATCGGCCAGTGGTCGCAGGATATACAGGTCACTTTCGAGCGTCGGGGCGCCAAAGGTTGCGGTCTTAATCACGTCCTCTTGGGCGAGCACTTCTTCCGCCACAGCGCGGTCCACCGTGCCCGCCCCCACCAATATATACAGTCGCTCCGAGACCTCGCGGAGCTGCAGATAATTGCGCGGCCAGCGGTAAGCATCGAGCGTCTTCGTCGCCGTGGCAGACAGCGTGGGCGCTGCCGTCCCAAATGCATCAGCGAGATATTCCAAATAGCGCGCGACCTTCGTCGACGCGGCTCCCTGCTCGGCGATTGCCGGCGCCACGCTCACCGCACAGGCGAAGCGCTCGGTCACAAAGGCGGCTTGATCACTTTCGCTGCCGCCCGGCATGTCATTCGCCGTCAGCACCACATGGCAGCGCGTCGCCAACGCGGTGTCGGCCATCGTGGAAACGAGCTCGCGGAGGCGCTGGGGGCCAACCGCATTCCAGCCCTCAATGCAAAGTGTCAGCCCCGTTTGGAACAGCGGCGATTCGGAGCTTTTGAGCACATGGCGCCAACCGCGATCGGTGAGTTCATCGAGCGCGACGGAAACAAAGGGTTGATCGACAAAAGGGCCAGCCAGATAGAGGCGCTTGGCAATCTCGACCTGACCAGCGCCAAGCTCGCCCTCGAGCATAAGGGGCACGCCGCGCGCATAGCTCTCGGCAACCGGCGCAGCCACCGAGGCCGCCCCCTCAACGATGCCGTACGCACTCGATTCGTAGCGGGCCTCAACTTCGTCGGCGTTGAGCCACTCGATGCCCGCATGCGCCGCGGCGCCGCGCACCTCGCGGACCACGACGACCCAAAGGCCCCCGCCCTCTTTGTCGGTGGGGCGAACGGTCAGGCTCAGGCGCGTACCCGCACGCCCCATAACAAGGCGCGCACCGTCTCCTATACGGTCGAGGCGTTCGGCAACAAAAGCCGCCACATCCCGCTCAAGCGCCGCGTCATTCATGGTCGAGATCGCGACGTCCCCACGCGCATCGATTGCCAATGCCGAGGCCCCGGCAGCAGCCAGGGCCCCAGTCAAGATGTTCAGCTTGGCATCGCTATCCATGATTTGCCCCTGTCCGCAGCGACGTGCAACCGCTGACGGTCGCACGACCAAGTGTTTCAAAATTGAACGATATTGCTCACCAAACACTATAGGGCAGAAAGCGCCGTCCTGCGAGTATAGGTGTTGCCCCGCATCGCCATCCTGGCGGGGCGATAAGAGCTCTTCGGGACTTATAAACCTGCGGACAAGCCATACCCGCAAGAGCTCCTATCGCTCCACCGTGAGAATGCGCTCACCAGCACGCAGCACGCAAATAAGCTACTTCTCTACCAGATTCCCAGTACGTGTTGCATTCCCAAACTCATGCACGCAATGCCAATCCAGCAGCAAAAGCCCAGCGCGATGGGCTTGCCGCCCTTTTTGACCAGCTCGACGATATCGGTATTATAACCAATAGCCGCCATGGCCATCACAATAAAGAACTTCGACAGCTCCTTGATGGGCGCCGTAATGGATGCAGGAAGCTGAAGCACCGTAGTGATCACGCTCGCCAGCACAAAAAACAGCACAAACATGGGAAACGCGCGTTTAAGGGAGAACGTGCTTTTGGCGTCACCGCCGGCCTTGCGCGCCAGATGCATCTGCCAGCATGCGAGGACCAACGTGATGGGAATAATGGCCAGCGTCCTGGTGAGCTTGACCACCGTGGCGCTCTCGAGCACATTGGCGCCGGGATGCATGCTGTCCCAGGCGCTCGCCGCAGCCGTTACGGACGAGGTGTCGTTGATGGCGGTGCCGGCAAACAGGCCAAAGCCCTCGTTGGTCAGCCCGAGCATACCGCCGAGCGTTGGAAACACGAGCGCCGCGATAACGTTAAACAGGAAGATGACCGAAATGGCCTGGGCAATCTCGCGATCGTCGGCATCGATGACGGGTGCGGTCGCAGCAATGGCCGAACCGCCGCAAATCGACGAACCCACACCTACAAGCGTCGCGATCTTGCCCGGCACGTTCATAACGCGGCAGAGCACAAAGGCGATGACAAGCGAGGTCGAGATCGTTGCCACGATAATCGGTAGCGACTGGGCGCCCTTGGACAGAATCTGGGAGAGGTTCATGCCAAAGCCAAGCAGGATAACCGCGTACTGCAAGACTTTTTTGGACGTATAGGTAACGCCGGCGGTGAGCTGTTCGCGACGATTCTTGGGAAAGACGAGCGCCAGGGCCATGCCAAAGAGGATGGCAAATACCGGACCGCCGACCACCTCAATTTGTTTGCCGAGCAACGTCGCGGGAATGGCGATGATCAGGCAGAACAAGACGCCTTTCCAGCGCTCGCGTACGATGTTTGCCAGTTGCATATGGGATTCCTTCTTTCTATTTCACGTTTGCGACGGCTTATGATACGGCAACATTGAGCGCAGCCTTGCGCAAACACAGACTAAGATGCCGCAATAGTTCTCAGGCAACAGCCGAATTACCCACCGCGGAGAGCTGATTCGCGGCATAATCAACAACTGACATATGAGTTTGATAGAACAGTTGCGAGGCGCTATGGAAGAATCGATGCACGTCGGCGAGCAGGAAACGAGCCTACAGGACCAGTCCTATCACACCATTCGACGCAAAATCGTCTACCTGGACTACAAGCCGGGCGAAAAGCTGGGCGTCAAGCAGCTTTGCGACGACCTAGATATGGGTCGCACGCCCGTGCGCGAGGCTTTGGTTCGCTTGGCGCAGGAAGGCCTGGTGCGCACCGTGCCCCAGAGCGGCACCTACGTCTCACCCATCAACCTCACCCTTGCCGAGAGTGCCTGTTACATCCGCGAGCATCTGGAAAAGCAGGTGATTGTGGAGTGCTGTGCGCGCGCCACGTCGGCCGGCATCGAGCAGCTCGACCGCGCCATCGTGCTGCAGGAAAAGGCCATGGCCGAGGAGGATCGCATCGGCTTCTTTTTGAGCGACAACCTCATGCATCACATGATTTTTAGCATCGCATGTCGCAGCACCGTGTGGTCGTGGCTCGAAGAGACCAATGCCGACCTGGAGCGCTTCCGCTGGCTGCGCGCCGCCACGCAGGTTCTCGACAATCAGGACATCGTGAACGAGCACAAGCAGATTCGCCGCGCTATCGCCGGTCGCGACCCCATCGAAGCGAGCTTTTTGGTCAGCAAGCACCTGCACATGATGTTCCGCAACCAGACCGAGGTTCTAGACCAGTTCCCCGAGTACTTCGAGACCAGCAAGCTCCGCTAACCTGCCAAAAAGGGACAGGTTTATTTTGGCAGGTTTTATCTGGGCAAATGCAACAAGGCCCGGC
>USJQ01000014.1 GCA_900554985.1 uncultured Collinsella sp.
ACTAAACAAAAAGCGCCCTTACGACGGACACCTTCAAAGTCCTACGGTGCCGCCACAAGAGCGCTTACGCTGCCCCCATCCGGAGAAGGGAGCGTATGTCAGGCGTATTGTAACCCGAGTCATCCGCGCGAGTAAAACCACCACAAAGGTGCCTGTCCCCTTTATGGTGGTTTTGGGTCTGAGGCGACGCTAGTGTCGGAGTCCCAACAAGCCGCGGCCGCGATGACGGGCGTCGGCGGGCACCCGAGCGTGCGGACCGGCGTCCTTGACGGAATCGGGCAGGTGCTAGTACTTCTTCTCGAAGTTCTCCTCGAACATCACGGCCAAGTTATGTGCGGCCTCGTCGTAGCGCGCGGTACTCTGCCAGTATTGGCGCGGCACCAAAATGCCGTCGGGCACGCCGTGGCACGTGGTGGGAATGTCGACGTTAAAGATGTCGTCGTGCACGAACTCGCTGTCCTCGATGGTGCCGTCGAGGGCGCGCGCGACCAGCGAGCGCGTGTAGGCCAGCTCGATGCGATGACCCACGCCATAGCCGCCGCCGATCCAGCCGGTGTTGACCAGGTACACACGCGTGCGGCCGTCGGCAATGCGCTCGCCGAGCATCTTGGCGTAAACCATGGGGTCGAGTGGCATAAACGGTTCGCCGAACAGCGAAGAGAACGTGGGCGTGGGCTCGGTGACGCCGACCTCGGTGCCGGGAATCTTGGCCGTAAAGCCCGTCACAAAGTGGTACATGGCGGCGTCGGCCGTCAGACGCGAGATGGGCGGCAGCACGCCAAAAGCGTCGCAAGTCAGGAACAGCACGACACTCGGAGTGGTGCCCATGCCCTTAGTCCACGCGTTAGGAATGTGCTCCACGGGATAGGCCACGCGCGTATTGTGCGTGATCGAGATGTCATCGTAGTTGGGCTTGCGGTTCTCGTCGAGCACCACGTTTTCGCAGATCGCGCCAAAGCGGACAGCGTTGAAGATCTCGGGCTCGTGGAACGCGTCCAGGCCCTCGCACTTGGCGTAGCAGCCGCCCTCGATGTTGAAGATGCCCATGTCGGACCAGCCGTGCTCGTCGTCGCCGATCAGCAGGCGCGTGGGGTTGGCCGAAAGCGTGGTCTTGCCCGTGCCGGAGAGGCCAAAGAACACGGCCGTCTCGTGCGTGACGGGATCCATGCTGGCCGAGCAATGCATGGGCAGCACCTCGTCCTCGACGGGCAGCAGATAGTTCATGACGCTAAAGATCGACTTTTTAATCTCGCCGGAGTAGCCGGTGCCGGCGACCAGAATCACGCGTTCCTGGAAGTTGATGACCACGGCGGCGCTGGAGTTGAGGCCCTTGATGGCAGGGTCGCACTGATAGCCGGGTGCGGCAAGGACGCAGAAGTCCGGCTCGCCGGTGCGCGCGATTTCGCGGGCAAGCGGGCGGGCGAGCATCTGCTTAATGAAGAGCGCCTGGCTGGCACGCTCGCAGGCAACGAGCAGTCGACGCGTGTGGTTGCGGTCGGCGCCTGCCATGCCGCGGGTGACGAACACGTCGCGCTCGTTGAGATAGTCGACGATGCCGGCCTTGATGGCCTCATAGCTCTCGACGGACAGCGGGCGGTTGACCGCGCCCCAGGCAATCTTGTCGTGAACATCGGGCGTGTCGGCGATAAAGCGATCGTTGGGCGAGCGACCAGTGCGCTCCCCCGTCTCGATCACCAGTGCGCCGTTGGAGGCCATGCGGCCTTCGTTGCGGCGGATAGCGTGCTCGACGAGCTCCGCGGCGGGTAGATCGACCAGTAGACGGGGCTGATTCTCGGCGGGATCTTCGACCAGCGTAATACCAAAGTTGGACAAAACATCTGCAGGGGTAACACCAGGCATGGGGCCTCCTTTAAAAACGCGACACGTGGACGCGACGCGCACTTTACTCACGTAAAGCCCGTTGTACCCGATATGCAAAAACGTTTTTGCGGCAACGGCGAAGCGCCCGCCCAACGGTCAAAAATCGCAGGCAAGCGGCCTAGTCGTTAGGGACACTCTTGAACAGGCAACATTCAAGGAGTGTCCCCGGATGCCGGCACTTAGGGACGTTCCCAAAGTGCCGGCACATAAGGAACGTCCCCAAATGCCGTCTACTGAATGGCGCCGCCGAAATTATCGAACAACCTGTTCAAAAACACGAACGAACACCGTCGCGTCTATACTAGAGCGCAGCAATAGAAAGGACTCCGCTTTGAGCATCACGCCCATCGATAGCATTCGCCGCGCCATCGCCCGCCGCAATGGCGTCGCCGACCCCACCGTATCGGACGGGGCGCACGGGCAGGGCGGACGCATCGAGAACGGCCTGTTCCCCGCATCGCACACCGCCGAGGAGCTCGCACGAATCCAAGAGCTAAGCCAGCGTAACGCCGGCGGTCCCGACAGCAGCCAGGCCACACGCCGTCGCCGCGAGCGCGATCGCCAGCCCGGCCCCATCCACCGCATGGTCAATGCCTGGTGGAACCGCCTGCTCGGAGCCGTCTACGGCGGCGGCTTCTCCACGCAAGAAGCCGAGTACGAAGATCACGCCACCCGTCGCGACTACCTTTGGAATACCCTGGGCACCGCCGTATGGGGCATGGCGTTTCCGTTGCTCACCATCGTGTCCACACAGCTCGTGGGCGCCGAGGAGGCTGGCAAATTCTCCATCGCCTTTGTCACCGGCACGCTCATCATGATCGCGTGCAACTACGGCGTGCGCAATTTCCAGGTCTCGGACATCGACGAAAAGACGTCCTTTGCCTCTTACCAGCTCAACCGCTGGATCTGCGGAGCGCTCGCGCTGGCATGCGGCCTGGTATACAGCAGCGCCCGCGGCTACGATGCGCAGATGGCCACAATCGGCCTGGGCGTCTACCTGTATAAGGTGATCGACGGCATTGCCGACGTGTACGAGGGCCGCCTGCAGCAGGCCGACAAACTCTACCTGGCCGGCATGAGCCAAACGCTACGATCCGTCGGCGTCATCGCGGTCTTTAGCGTGGTACTGTTCCTCACGCGCAGCATGCCCATCGCCGCCATGGCCATGGGTGTTACCGCGATCGCCTCGCTCGTTCTGGTCACCGCGCCGCTCGCCCTGCTCGAAACCGAAAAATCGCGCCGCGTGAGCCTGCGCGAGGTCGGTCACCTGTTTATCCAATGCGCCCCGCTTTTTGGCGCGCTGTTCCTGTTCAACCTTATCGAGAGCATGCCCAAGTTCGTGATGGAAGGCACGCTGGCCTACAAGTATCAGCTGTACTTTAATGCCCTGTTCTTTCCGGCGCAGGCTATTTTGTTGAGCATTGGATTTATCTATAAACCGCAGCTCCTGCGTTTGTCGAGCATTTGGGCTAATCCTCGCAAGCGTCGTCGCTTTGACCTGATTATTGTTGCCGTTATGGCACTGATCGTGGTCATCACCAGCGTGTGCGCCGCATTTATGGCAGGTCCCGGTATTCCCCTCATGAGCTTCATGTACGGCCTCAATTTTGCGCGTTACCGCGATCGCCTCGCTCGTTCTCGTCACCGCGGCCATCGACTTTCTCTACGCCATCATCACGGTGCTGCGCCATGCCGGCGACGTCACCAAAATCTACCTGATCTGCTTCGCCGTAAGCGTAGTGCTGCCGGTGATCCTGATCAACCTGCTGGGTCTGATGGGCGCCGTGGTGAGCTACCTAGCCATCATGGCCCTACTCCTGGTGCTGCTGATTATCGAATACGCCCACATCCGCCAACGCATCGAGCGCGACCGCAACCCGTACGGCGCCTAATTGGCGCAATGGGGGGTCTCGTTGCGGACGATTTGCGACACGCAAAACTAAGTAAGTAGACTTTTGCCGAATCCCTGACCACACCGGCAAAACACAAGTCAGTGACCTGCGGTTTTGTTGAGGCAAATTTGCCGGCTGCTCGGCATTTCCAAACAAGTCTACTCACTTAGCCAGCGGGCAGCCCAAAAAGAACCGTCGCAACGTCGTTTGACTCCGTTGCGACGGTTTTTCGAGCATTTTCGCACTGCCGAGGACGCAGACGTTCCTCATTTCTCGCGCTTACCGAGCAAGAAGGCGCTATTCTCCGAAAGTAGTCAAAAAAGCTCCGTCCCAAATTAGCTACCCTTTGCACCGATTATTCGCCTGGGTTGATGTTCGCATAGAACTCGGCGCCGTCATCAAGGCGCAGGATACCGACGCGGCCGAACTCGGAGCCGGTGGCGGCGGCGCAGTCGATATCGATGCGATCGGGCACGCCGGCGGTATCCTCGCCACCCAGGCGCACAATCTGCCCGCGGCCTGACTCCTCATCGAGCCCCGCCAGGCCGCCAACCTCGCAATAGCGCCCAAGCGACACCGTGGGCGTGTGGCCGCTCACCACGACCGGGCCCTCGCCCTCGGCAGAAAGCAGTCCCGTCGGCGCATCCCAATAGCCGTGACGAATCCACAGCAGGTCATCGGACGACTGCACCGCGAGCATCTGCTGCAGCAGCTCGCGATCGGCACCCACCGCTCCGACGCCATCGGCACAATCGACGCCATGCTCAAGTAAAAACGCGCGCGCCGCCTTCATCTCGATTCCAGCATGTACCAGCAGATACGGGCGCTCCTCGGTCTCGGCCACCGCGTAGAGCGGCAGCGCGGCCATCCATCGCACGAGCTCCTCGTATGCCTCAAATTCCATGTCGTTGAGCTGCTCGCGCGTCGTCCAGCCACCGTTGATATCCCAGGTCTCGGCATCGAGCGGATCCTGGCCAATGATGGCATCGAGCATGATCTGCTCGTGATTGCCCTTGAGAACGCGGGCGTTAGGCAGCGAGCGCACGAGCTTAATAACGCCGACCGGATCGGGCCCGCGATCAATCATGTCGCCCAGCACGTACAGCGTGTCGTCGGACGTCAACGAGATCTTAGACAGGGCCTCGTCAAGCGCACGCACGTGCCCGTGAGCATCAGATGTCACATAGATCGCCATGGTACGCCTCTCCTTGCATTGCGGCCGAAGCCCGGTGCCGCAACTAAAACTTCAAGTTGAACTTAAACGTTACCCATTGTACTCCGTTGCAATAAAGCTGGAAAGGGTTTCCGAGCAGAGGCAAAGACGGCAGCCGTCTATGACGACATCGCGCACCCCCGCAACCTAACCCCATAAACCCACCATCTTTGGGTACAAATAACCGCAGACAACTGACCGTGCCACGCCAACCACCCAGGAGCGGACACCATCCATGAACCAGATCCTTCTCTTTATCGGCCTCGTTATTATTCTGTGCCTGACCATCAAGCCCGTCGGCAAAAAACTCCCCTTCCCCACCCTGCTCATCTTTATCGCGCTCGGCATGCTGTTGGGCGTCAACGGGCCGGCTCACATCGACTTTAGCGACTACGCGCTCACCGAAACCGTCTGCAGCACGGCGCTGCTGTTCATCATGTTCTACGGCGGTTTTAACACCAACATCGACCGTGCCAAGCCCGTCGCCGCGCCTGCGGTGCTGCTGAGCACGCTCGGCGTCGTCATCACTGCCGGCATTACCGGCGTGTTCGCGCACTTTGTACTGGGCTTCGACTGGATCGGCGGCCTGCTGCTGGGATCGGTTGTGGCGTCCACCGACGCGGCCAGCGTCTTTAGCGTTCTGCGCGAGCACAGCCTTTCGCTGAGGGGCGGCACCGACTCGCTGCTCGAGGTCGAATCGGGCTCCAACGACCCCGTCGCCTACATGCTCACCGCCGTGCTCGCCACACTCGCAGCCGGCGGCGACATCAACATTCCCACACTGCTGGCCAAGCAGATTATCCTGGGCGTGGGCCTGGGCCTTGCCATCGGCTGGGCGGCGGGCCACCTGATTGAACGCGCACGCGCAACAGCCGAGGGCGCGCAGACCATCTTTTTGTTCGCCGTGGCAATCGTCGCCTACGCGCTGCCGAGCTACCTGGGCGGCAACGGCTTTTTGGCCGTGTACCTGGCCGGCATTGTGCTGGGCGCGAGCGACATCACCGGCAAGGTCGAGCTGGCGCACTTCTTTGACACCCTCACCGAGATGGCCGAGATGACCATCTTCTTTTTGCTGGGCCTACTCGTCACGCCCGCGCGCCTGCCGCAAATGCTGCTACCCGGCCTGACGCTCATGGCGTTTATGCTCTTCGTGAGCCGCCCCATCGCCGTGGGCCTGCTGCTGGTGCCCTTTAAGACCAACCCTCGCCAGGTTGCGCTCGTAAGCTGGGCGGGTCTGCGCGGCGCGGCTTCGGTCGTATTTAGTCTCTTTGCCGTGGTAACCGGTGTTCCCGGTGGTCACGACCTGTTTGACCTGGTGTTTGTGATTGCCGTGTCAAGCATTGTGGTGCAGGGATCGCTGCTACCGGCGGTGGCGAAGAAGCTCGACATGATCGATGCAGCAGGCGATGTGCGCCGCACCTTTAACGATTACCGCGACGAAAACGGCATGTCGTTCGTCAAGCTCAAGGTGGGCGCGGGCCATCCGTTTGCCGGTCGCTCGCTTGCGGATATTGGCAGTGCGACGGACATGCTCGTGGTCCTGGTGCTGCGTGACGGCGCACACCCCGTGCTGCCCAACGGCGACACCGTAATTGAAGAAGGCGACCTTCTGGTTATGGCCGCGCCAACGTTTGAAGAGCGTGCCGAGGTTACGCTGCGCGAGGTCACCGTGACGCCCCACGGTCGCCTGGCCGGTCAGCGCCTGCGCGACGTGCCGCAGGGCAAGCACCCGTTTATCGTGGTGATGCTCAAGCGCGAAGGCCAAACGATCATCCCCGACGGCAACACCCAAGTCCACGCCGGCGACGAAGCTGTCATCGCCACACTGGCGTCGTAGTGACCAGGGGTTAGCTAATTTGCGACGAAGAAATCAAGCGCCTAGAGAACCTCATGCCTTCGCTTGCAGATTTGGATTTGCCCGAGGAGTAAAGCACCCCTCCCCCATGTAACCATCCTGTAAATCATAGCGGCGCACTCGAGTTTTACCGTGATGCGGTCGCGCCTGACGCTGCACTGTGCTAAAGTATCCCGAACGTTCAAACGACTACGAGGGGAACTAGAAGATGGCACGTGTGCACAACTTCTCAGCTGGCCCGGCCGCGCTGCCTACCAGCGTGCTCGCCGAGATCGCCGACGAGATGATGGACTACCACGGTTGCGGCATGTCCGTGCTCGAGATGAGCCATCGATCTAGCATGTACCAGCAGATCATCGACGACGCCGAGGCAACCCTGCGCCGCCTGCTGAGCATCCCCGATAACTACCGTGTTCTGTTTTTGCAGGGCGGCGCCACGCTGCAGTTTGCGGGCATCCCGATGAACCTCATGCGCCGCGGCCGCGCCGGCTACGTCGTGACCGGCAACTTCGCCAACAAGGCGTACAAGGAAGCCGCCAAGTACGGCGAGGCCGTGCTGCTCGCGAGCTCCGAGGACGCCAATTTCGACCGCATTCCCGCCATGGCCGACATCAACGCGCGCATTGCCGCCGAGGCCGCGGGCGGCGGGCTCGACTACGTCTACATCTGCCAGAACAACACCATCTTTGGCACCATGTACCACGAGCTGCCTAACTTCGGCGACGTACCGCTGGTCGCCGATGTCTCGAGCTGCTTTTTGTCGCAGCCGCTCGACGTCGAGCGCTACGGACTCATCTACGCCGGCGCTCAGAAAAACGCCGGCGCCGCGGGCGTCACCGTGGTTATCGTGCGCGACGACCTGATCACCGACGGTCCAGCCTTTGCGCAGACGCCGCAGTACATGGACCTTAAGACCCAGGCCGCCAAGGGCTCCATGCTCAACACGCCCAACACCTTTGGTATCTACGTGTGCGGCAAGGTGTTCCGTTGGGTTGAGCAGACCGGTGGACTTGCCGCCATGGCCGAACGCAACTGGGCCAAGGCCAACCTGCTCTATAACCTGCTCGAGCACAGCGTGCTGTTCCATGGCACCACGCAGGCCGACAGCCGCTCCATCGCCAACGTCACGTTCCGCACCGGCGATGCCGACCTCGACGCCGCCTTTGTCGCAGGCGCGGCCGAGCACCAGATTCAAAACGTCAAGGGCCATCGCCTGGTGGGCGGCATGCGCGCCAGCGTGTACAACGCCGTCACCATGGAAGACGTGCAGGCGCTGGCCTCGTACATGAAGGACTTCGAAGCGCAGCATAGTTTGAGCCCGCGATCTAACTAGCCCGCAACGCGCGGGCCGACCAGCCACTTCAAACCACCTGTTTAAACCAAACCTGCTAAGGAGTTTTTCATGCGCAAGATCAAAACCATCGACGACATCACCAAGGACGGCAAAGTCGAGTTTGGCGAGGGCTACGAGTTTGTAAGCACCACCGAGGAGGCCGACGCCATTCTGATGCGCTCCACCGACCTGCACGGCTACAAGCTGCCCGAGGGCATCCGCGCTATCGCCCGCTGCGGCGCCGGCGTCAACAACATTCCCGTCGAGGAGTACGCCAAGAAGGGCGTCGTCGTCTTTAACTCCCCCGGCGCCAACAGCAACGCCGTCAAGGAGCTCGTCCTGGGCATGCTGGTGCTTTCGAGCCGCGGCGTGGTGCAGTCGATGAACTGGGTGCGCGACAACGCCGATGATCCCGAGATTCAGGTCGATGCCGAAAAGGCCAAGAAGGCCTTTGTGGGCCGCGAGCTCAAGGGCAAGCGCATCGGCGTCATCGGTCTGGGCAACGTAGGCTCCAAGGTCGCCAACGCCTGCGTCGACCTGGGCATGGACGTCTACGGCTACGATCCGTTCATTTCCGTCGAGCACGCGTGGGTGCTGAGCCGCGAGGTGCAGCGCGTGGGCACGCTCGAGGATCTCTGCCGCGGCTGCGATTACCTCACGGTGCACGTGCCCAGCAAGGCCGACACCATCGGCATGATCAGCACCGAGCAGATTAACCTGCTGGCACCCGACGCCGTGCTCATCAACTACGCACGCGAAACCATCATTGACGAGGACGCCGTCGACGCCGCCCCGCGCGAGGGCAAGCTCAGCTGGTTTAGCTGCGACTTCGCCACGCCCAAGACGGTCAAGATGCCCAATACGTTTATCACCACGCACTCGGGCGCCGGCACCGGCGAAGCCGAGGCCAACTGCGCCGACATGGCCATCAGCGAGCTCAAGGATTACCTGGAGAACGGCAATATCGCGCACAGCGTCAACTATCCTGCCTGCAGCATGGGCAAGGCGCGCGCCGCAAGCCGCATCGCCTGCCTGCACGCCAACGTGCCCAACATGATCGGCCAGATCACGGCAATCCTGGCCAAAGACAACGCCAACGTGCAGCGTATGACCAACGAGTCCGCCGGCGAGAACGCCTACACCATGTTCGACACCGATGAGCACCTGGACAGCAGCACCATCGAGGCGCTCAAGCAGATTCCGTCGATGTATCGCGTGCGCGTGATCAAGTAGCGCCGACTGACCTGACGGGCAGCTCCCCATGTGGCCTGCCCGTCACTGACATTGAATGCCCGCGGGGGTGCCTTTCGCACGAGAGGCGCCCCCGTTTTTGTGAGCGCTCCATTAAATGCACCGAGCCGCTTCTTGGCATACAATCTGTATGTTGACCTAACTATCTGTGAGGTGCCTATGGTTGATACAGATTTTGCCTGGCGGCTTACGCAAGGGCTCGTGCGGATCGACAGTTCCGACCCAGGTGCGTATGAGGGCGAGATTGAACGCTATATCAAAGCGTTGGTTGAGGAACGGTTGGCGCAGCTGAGCCATCCGGTACTCGATGCCGTGCAGGTTGAGGAACTCGAGGTGCTGCCCGGGCGCCGCAACCTTATGGTCACCGTGCCGGGACTGAGCGACGAGCCACGGCTCGTCTATATCTGCCATATGGATACCGTTACACTGGGCGATGGCTGGGACGCGGACATTCCGCCGCTCGGAGCGATCGTGCGCAACGATAAACTCTATGGCCGCGGTGCCTGCGATATGAAGGGTGGCCTGGCCTGCGCCATTGCCGCACTGGTCCATACGCTCGAGCGCGTGGCGGCAGAAGGCAAGCTGCCCCGCCGTGGCTTCTCACTCATTTGCTCGGTCGACGAGGAGGACTTTATGCGCGGCTCAGAGGCCACGATCGATGCTGGCTGGGTCGGCTCGCGTGAATGGGTGCTGGACACCGAGCCCACCGACGGACAGATCCAGGTGGCGCACAAGGGGCGTACGTGGTTCGAGATTGAAATGACTGGCGTGACGGCGCATGTGAGCCAGCCCTGGAAGGGCGCGGATGCCGTCGCTGCCATGGCCGAGGTCGTGTGTTCGCTCCGTCGCGCGTTTATGGCGCTGCCCGCGCACGATGAGCTGGGGCCTTCGACCATCACGTTTGGCCAAATCGAGGGCGGATATCGCCCCTACGTCGTACCCGACCGCGCCAAAGTCTGGGTCGACATGCGCCTGACCCCGCCGACCGATACGGCCGCCGCGACGCGCATGGTAGAGCAGGCCATCGCCGTCGCCGAAGCCGCCGTTCCCGGTTGCCATGGCAGCTACACCGTAACGGGCGACCGCCCCGCCATCGAGCGCGACCCGAACTCTCCCCTTCTAGCAGCGCTCAAGCGTGCCGCCGATGACGTGACGGACGCGGACACGACCGTCGGCTTCTTTACCGGCTACACCGACACCGCCGTCATTGCCGGCAAGACAGGTAACCGCAATTGCATGAGCTACGGTCCCGGGTCGCTCGCGCTCGCGCACAAGCCCAACGAATATGTGCCCCACGCCGATATCGTTCGTTGTCAGCAGGTGCTAATCGCGCTCGCCGATAACGTGCTCTGGGACGCGAGCGGCCAAGTTGGGGCATAATAAGCCGCGAACAAACCGACTCGTGCGTTAGGACCGCCCATGAAAGCACTTCCGTTTCCCTGCATCCGCCCGGCTCAGGACCGCGTGCTCGAGGCGCTGCCTGCAATGGGCAGCATCCTGAGCGGCAACGATGCTCTGCGCGGAGCCCTTGCCGATGGTCTGATGCTCAAGGACCCGGGTGCGGCGTATTACGTGTACGAATGCTCGGGCGAGCCGGGACGTGTGACGGGTGTCGTGGCGATCTGCCCGGTTGGTGCGCTGGCGGGCGGCGACGCGGTTGCCGCCGATACGACCGCCGCTGCGCGCGCAATCGCCGACCTCAAGGTACAGCCCCGTCCCGTAACGCTTGTCTACGAAGCCTCTCCCGTCATGGATATCATCCTCGGCGCCGCAAAAGAGGGCGCTTCACTCTATGCCGTCACCGACCCCGCCGGCATTACGCACCGCGTGTGGGAGGTCAAGCGCGAGGACGCCGTCGGGGCCATCCGCGCCATGCTCGACCAGGCGCCGGAGCCGGCACTGGCCGACGACCCTGCCTACGCTGTCGCACTAGTCGAGGCATCACAGCTCCTGGCCGACGATGCACGTGCCGCCGGCACCTACACGGGCAAAGAGCCGTTCAACTTTGCCGTAGCTGCGCTCTTCCCCGCCGCGCAGGTCAGCGGCGGCGCGGCGCAGGTTCCGACGGGTCTGCTCACGCACCAGGTCGCGCGGTTCTAGCAAGACCAGACCGTCCAGCACAAAAATCGGCAGCCCAACAAACAGGGGGCGGAGATGCAGCAGGTACATGCATCTCCGCCCCTTTTGCGTCGAGAAGTTATGCCGACGACCCGTGCCGCCGCGCTCGCGTTATCCGCGCTGCGGACCCGCAGTAGCCACGAGCGGTTCAAGC
>USJQ01000015.1 GCA_900554985.1 uncultured Collinsella sp.
ATGCAACAGGCGACGGGCACGAGGGCCATGACGCCTCCATGACGCTGTCCCAGCAAATAAAGGGAGAGCAGAACCGTCGCGAGCAGCCCGACGGAAAACCCGAATGAGTTGGCGGGAATGCGATAGAACGTTTCGTTACAGGCAATTTCGAGCGAAACGAACGAGAGCGCTGAAACAGCGGCGATGACAAGGATGTCACGGCAAATACAGGCAACCGTTCCCGTCGCAAGATCGGTTTGGTCGATAAGTCCCGAAACCAAGGGCTCGACAAGAAGTATGACGGCGGTAGCACCGAGCGCCGAATAAGAAAGGACCCATAGGGAATTGTCCTCATTTACGAGCAATTGATTCGTAATCCATGCAGCTACCATACCGAGCGGGATGAGGAGCGTCGCGCACCAAAAGACGCGGGCAATGGGCGGCTTTTCATTGTGTTTGATTGAAAAATACACGCGCACGACGACGGTGGCCACGATAAGGACGGCGATGAATATGGGCAGATTGGCCATGTCGCTCGAAGTGATTTCAAGGGGGATATCTTCGGTCATGGACGTTCCTCTGTTACAGCAAATTAAGTTCAGTAGTAGATTACTGTAACCTTTCCACGGCATTTCGAGAAACAAAGCACCCGATACGCAAAGCTAAAGGTCTGCGAATCTTGTATTACGAACATCTGTGCGCGTCGAGTGCGCTAAACTCATCGACAGTATGATTCGATGCAATAGGAGGCAAGGAGCTTCCATGTCTGATTCTTCTATCGTTATTCGCGGCGCTCGTGAGCACAACCTCCGTGATATCGATGTTTCCATTCCGCGTGACCAACTCGTGGTCATTACCGGTCTTTCTGGCTCGGGCAAGAGTTCGCTGGCATTTGACACTATCTATGCCGAGGGCCAGCGTCGATACGTCGAGAGCCTTTCGAGCTATGCGCGCCAGTTCTTGGGCCAGATGGACAAACCCGACTTGGATTCAATCGACGGCCTTTCGCCGGCGGTGTCGATCGACCAAAAGACGACGTCTAAAAACCCTCGCTCGACGGTTGGCACCGTAACCGAGATTTATGACTATCTGCGCCTGCTGTTCGCCCGTGTGGGCACCCCGCACTGTCCCGAATGCGGCCGCGTCATTGAGCGTCAGACGACCGACCAGGTTGCCGACAAGGTCTTGGCGGCGGGGGAGGGCCGCCGCGCGTTTGTGCTGGCACCGGTGGTGCGCGGGCGAAAAGGCGAGTACACCAAACTGTTTGAGGACCTTCGCGCCGAGGGCTTTAGCCGCGTGCGTGTCGACGGTGAAGTGCGCTCGCTCGACGATCCGATCGATCTGGACAAGAAGTTCAAGCACGATATCGAGGTCGTAGTCGATCGCATCGTGATCCGTGAGAACTCTCTGGGCCGTATCGCCGAGTCTGTTGAGCAGGCGACCGCGCTGGCTCACGGCAATGTAAACGTGGACATGCTGCCCGATCGTGATGCTCCCGAGGGGACCGAGGGCGAGCTGCTGGAGTATTCGTTGGCCTTGGCGTGCCCGGAGCATGGTCACTCCATTGACGATCTTCAGCCGCGTGATTTTTCGTTCAACGCTCCCTATGGCGCATGTCCTGAGTGCGACGGCCTGGGCTTTAAGAAAACCGTTGATGCCGAGGCGTTGATCGAGGACCCCTCGAAGTCCATTGCCGACGGAGTCTTTGGTAGCCTGTTTGGCAACTCGAACTACTATCCGCAGATTTTTGCTGCGGTCTGCAAACACTTTAAGGTGAGCACCGATACGCCGTGGGAGGACTTGCCCCCGCGCGTGCGTCGTGCATTCTTGGATGGCCTGGGCGATACGAAGATCTCGGTCGACTACCAAAGGCTAGACGGACGTCGCAGCCAGTGCGATACCAAGTTTTCGGGCGTTCGCAACATCCTGTACGAACGCTATACCGAGACGACGAACGAGAACACCAAGGCGCGCCTGGAGAAGTACATTCGCGAGGAGCCGTGCTCGAGCTGCCACGGCGCTCGTTTGCGCCCTGAGATGCTCGCCGTCACCGTGGGCGGCAAGTCCATTTACGAGGTTTGTTGCCTGTCGTGCCGTGAATCGCTCGAGTTTTTTGAGGGCCTGGAACTCACCGAGCGCCAACAGTTTATCGGCGGCCGTATCGTCAAGGAAATCCTGGAGCGCTTGCGTTTTCTGGTCGATGTTGGACTCGACTATCTGACGCTCGATCGTGCCTCGGCGACGCTTTCCGGTGGCGAGGCGCAGCGTATTCGCCTGGCAACGCAGATCGGCGCGGGTCTCATGGGCGTGCTCTATATTCTGGACGAGCCCTCGATCGGTCTTCATCAGCGTGACAACGAGCGCTTGATCAAGACGCTCGAGCGCCTGCGCGATATCGGCAATACCGTTATCGTCGTCGAACACGACGAGGATACAATTCGTGCCGCCGATTACGTGATCGACATGGGGCCCGGCGCCGGCGTCAACGGCGGACACGTAGTCGCGGCGGGAACGCCTGCCGATATCATGGCGTGTCCTGAGTCGATGACGGGCGCTTATCTGACCGGCAAACGAATGATCCGGGTGCCTGATGAACGGCGCAAGCCCGGTCGCGGCTGCCTTAAAATTACGGGCGCTCGAGCCAACAACCTCAAAAACGTTACTGCCAAGATCGAGTTTGGTACGCTTACGGTTGTTACCGGCGTGTCAGGATCGGGCAAGAGCTCCCTGGTTACCGATACCATTGCGCCTGCCCTTACGAATGCCATTCACCGTTCGACGCGCCCTGTGGGTCCATATAAGAAAATCGAGGGCATCGAGTGTATCGATAAGGTTATCGATATCGACCAGTCGCCGATTGGCCGCACGCCGCGTTCCAACCCTGCTACCTATATCGGCCTGTGGGATGATCTTCGCGCGCTGTTTGCGAGTACGCCGGAGTCGAAGGCGCGCGGCTACTCGCCGGGTCGTTTCTCCTTTAATGTGAGTGGCGGGCGCTGTGAGGCGTGCAAGGGCGACGGGCAGATCAAGATCGAGATGCACTTCCTTCCTGATATCTACGTTCCCTGCGAAGTTTGCGGCGGTAAACGCTACAACCGCGAGACACTCGAGGTCACCTACCGTGGCAAGACCATCTCGGACGTGCTCGACATGAGCGTCACCGAGGCGCTGGCCTTCTTTGGGAATATCCCGCAGATTAAGCGCAAGCTCCAGACGCTGTACGATGTAGGCTTGGGCTACGTGAGCCTGGGCCAGCCCGCCACGACGCTTTCGGGCGGCGAGGCGCAGCGTGTGAAACTCGCCAAGGAGCTTCATCGACGCCAGACGGGCAAGACGTTCTATATTTTGGACGAGCCGACGACCGGCCTTCATTTTGAGGACGTCCGCCAGCTGCTCGATGTGCTGCAGCGCTTGGTCGATGCGGGCAACACGGTGCTGGTGATTGAACACAACCTTGATGTCATCAAGGTTGCCGACCGCCTGATCGATATGGGTCCCGAGGGCGGTAACGGCGGCGGAACCGTCGTGGTTTCGGGCACACCGGAGCAGGTTGCGGACTGTCCGCAGAGTTATACGGGCAAGTTTTTGGCGCCGTTGCTCAGGCGTGACCGGGAGCGTCAGGCTCAACTTGATGCTCAATAAATAGGCGATTCAGTTTATGGGCGCCATCGACTCCTTGTGATTCGATGGCGCTTGCTGTGCCGAAGTGACGTATGCAGCCGAATTGGACATATACTTAATCCTTGCGTCCGAATGCGAGGGAAAGGATATGTCATGGCAAAGGCTGTAAAGACGCCAAAAACCAATGCGATGCGCGAGCTGGAAAGCGCCGGCATTTCCTATGTTCTACATACGTACGAAGACGATGGTGATGAGTCGGTGGGCCTGGGTGTCGCGATTTCGGAGCAGCTTGGCGAGGAGCCCGGTCAAGGATTTAAGACTTTGGTCTGCGTGACACCGTCCAACGACTATGTCGTGTGCTGTATCCCTGTTGCCGACGAGCTCGATCTAAAGTCCGCCGCGCGTGCCGCGGGGGAGAAGTCCTTGGCCATGATGCATGTGAAGGATTTGCTTGCGGCGACTGGCTACGTTCGCGGCGGCTGCAGCCCGGTCGGTATGAAAAAACGCTACCGGACGCTCATGGATGAGACATGTGTCCTTTGGGATACCATTTTTATTTCGGGAGGCAAGCGTGGTTATCAGCTCGAGCTTGCACCCGATGATTTAATTGCATTTTGCGGGGCGACGGTTGCCGCGATTACGAGAGAGGACTGAGCGATGCCGCAGGAAGAATTGAAGCGCGGAGCTCATTTTGCAAAAGAATCTGCGCCTCAGACACCCTCATCCGAAGCTTCTTCGTCGCGAGATGACACTGACGACATGGGCTCGTCGGACTACTCCACGGTTGGTCGTTCCGCCGGGCTTATGACCATCCTGACCATTGTGTCTCGCGTCACCGGTTTTATCCGCACGTGGGCAATGGCGGCCGCTATCGGCATGTCGCTACTTTCGTCCTCCTATCAGGTCGCCAACAACCTGCCCAATATGCTCTACGAACTCGTGATGGGCGGCATGCTCGTGACGGCGTTTTTGCCCGTGTACATGGGCGTGAGGCGTGAGCAGGGTCGCGAGGCCTCGAACGAGTACGTGGGCAACCTGCTCGGCATTCTGCTTTTGGTGCTGGGTGGCATTTCGTTGCTGGGGACCGTGTTCGCCCCGGGCTTTATCTGGACGCAATCGTTCCTTTCGGGTGACGGCGGCAGCATGGATACCGCTGCGTTCATGTTCCGTTTCTTTGCCATCCAGATTCTGTTTTATGGTTTGGGCTCGGTGTTCTCGGGCGTTCTCAACGCACACCGCGACTACTTCTGGTCGACGTTTGCCCCGGTCCTCAACAATGTGATCGTCATTGCGAGCTTTATGGGTTTTGCGCCCGTGTCCGCACAGTTTGGCGAACGTGCCGGCATCATCTTGATTGCGGCCGGTACGACCCTCGGTGTCTTTGTTCAGATGGCATGTCAGATTCCCGCGCTTAGCAAGCACGGCGTGCATCCCCATATCCATATCGACTTTAAGGACCCCGCGCTGCGCCAGACGATTGCGCTCGGTATCCCGACGCTGCTCGCCACGGTGTGCATGTTTGTCTCGACTTCTATCACCAACGCTGCCGCGCTGGTGGTCCAGCCCGAGACTGGTCCTTCCGTCATCGCCTATGCGCGCCTGTGGTACACGCTGCCCTACGCGCTGATTGCCGCCTCGCTTTCGACGGCGCTCTATACCGAGCTCTCTCACGACGCACAGGAGAAGGATTACGACAGCGTACGCACGGGCATTTCGCGTGGCGTCGCCCAGATGCTGTTCTTCCTGATTCCGTTCGCACTGTACCTGATTGTCTTCGCACGTCCGCTCAACATGATCTACTGTGCTGGCAAGTTCGATGAATCCGGAGTGGCGCTGGTGTCCGAGTACCTTGTCTACCTGGCGCTCTCGCTGCCGCTCTACGGCGTGGTCGTGTTGATGCAGAAGAGCTTCTCTGCCTTGCTCGACATGAAGCCCTATAGCCGCTATTGCCTGTATTCTGCCATCGGCCAGGCCGGCTCGGTTCTGCTGTTTGGCGTTGTGCTGGGCTTCGGTATGCCGGCAATCGCGCTTTCGTATGTTGTCGACTACGTGATCTTGGTCGGCTGTTCGCTGTGGTGGCTGCGTCGTCGCCTGCGTGGCCTTCAGGTCAAATCTATCCTGCATGGCGGTTTCTTTGGCCTTTTGCTCGGTGGCCTAGGTGCTGCCGCAGGCGCCGGCGTCATGTGGGTGCTTGAACACTTTGTCGGGGCACTTGGCGGCTCGATTCTGATTACTCTTGGCTACGTTTGCGTTGCGGGTGTCGTCTCGCTTGCTGTTACCTTTGGCCTTGCCGTCGTCCTTAAGATGCCTGAGGTCTCGGCGCTGCTTCGTCGCAAGTAGGTGCGTGTGGCCGGTCACGACAACATTCCAACGCTTGCCGAGCAGGTTTCGCGCGTTCCCACACAGCCCGGATGCTACCTTTGGAAGGATGCCAAGGGCGATGTCATCTACGTGGGCAAGGCAAAAAACTTGCGTTCCCGTATGCGCCAGTACGTGACACTGCAGGATGAGCGTCAAAAGATCCCGCTGATGATGCAGCTGGTGGCGAGCTTTGACTATATCGTGGTGGAGACCGAGCACGAGGCGTTGGTGCTCGAGCGCAATTTGATTGGTCAGTACCATCCGTACTTTAACGTCGACCTCAAGGATGACAAGAGCTACCCCTTTATCGCCATTACAAAGGGCGACCTGTATCCCGCTATCAAATATACGCGCGAGCGTCATAAGCCGGGAACGCGTTATTTTGGTCCCTATACCGATAGCCGTGCGGCACGTGAGACGATAGATACGCTGCGCAAGGTTATCCCCATCTGCTCCGCATCCTGTGCGGAGTGGCGTCGTTGTCGTCGTATCGTCGAGTCCCACAGGGGCGAGGAAGACATCGTCAATATGACTTGCGCGCAAAACGGCCGTCCCTGCTTTGACTACCATGTCGGGCGCGGCCCGGGTGCGTGTGTCGGCGCGATTTCTCCTACGGACTATGCCAAGAACGTCAAACGTGTCGAACGTTTTTTGTCGGGCCATCGCAAGGATGTCGTCGATGAGCTGACCTCCGAGATGACGGATGCCGCCGAGGCGCTCGACTTTGAGCGCGCGGCACGCGTCAAACGTCGTTTGGAGGTCATCAGGGGTCTGGACGACCGTCAGCAAGTCGTTTTTCCCTCCAGTGTCGATATCGATGTCATCGGTTTCTATCGCGAGGAGACCATCTCCGCCGCTTGCGTCTTTGTCGTGCGTGAGGGTCGAACGGTTCGAACCTGCGAGTTTATTCTCGATAAGGGTTTGGATGTCGACGAAGAGGAGCTTCAATCGGGCTTTCTTAAGCGCTATTACGACGAGACGGCTGATATTCCAGCTGAGATAAACCTCTCTGTCGAGCTTGAGGATGCGGAGGCGCTGGGGGAGTGGCTTGCAGGCAAGCGCGAGCGTTCCTGCCATCTCCATAGGCCGCAGCGTGGCGAAAAGCACCGTTTGCTCGATATGGCATCCAAAAATGCGCGCCATGCCCTCATGCGCTACATGATGCGAACGGGGTACGCTGACGACCGCACCAATCAAGCGCTCCTGGAGCTCGAAAGCGCGCTGGCGCTGCCGGCGCCGCCGATGCGTATCGAGTGCTTCGATATCTCGACGCTGCATGGAACCTTTACCGTCGCCTCGATGGTGGTGTTTACCAACGGACGCGCCGACAAGAGCCAGTACCGTCGTTTTAAAATTCAGGCCGAATTGGACGAGGCAAACGACTTCGTGTCGATGTCCGAGGTTTTGGGACGACGCTATGCTCCCGAGCGCATGGCCGACGAGCGTTTTGGCTCGCGCCCCGATTTGCTCGTTGTCGATGGCGGTAAGCCGCAATTGACCGCTGCGATCAAGCAACTTGAGGTTCTTGGGCTCGATATACCAGTTTGTGGCTTGGCAAAGGCCGATGAGGAAGTTTTTGTGCCTTGGGACGAGACTCCCGTCGTGCTGCCGACCGGGTCTGCTTCGCTCTATCTAATTAAACAGGTGCGCGATGAATCGCACCGTTTTGCAATCACATTCCATCGTGAGTTGCGCGATAAAGCCATGACAGTTTCGGTACTCGATGACGTTCCAGGCGTGGGACCCACCAGAAAACGTGCCCTTATGCGCCATTTTGGTTCGATGAAGCGTTTGCGCGCGGCGAGCGAGCAAGAGATCGCGGAAGTTCGCGGCATACCTGCCGATGTTGCCAAGGCGGTCCACGAGGCGCTCGTTGCGTGGAATGCCGAGCGCGCCGAGGCGGCGGCTGGCCATTCCGATAGCTAAACACGAGCCTAAACTACTGATATACATGATTGCGTGATTTTCAACCATTTATTTCGCCATGATTGCATGCTGGTTTCGGGTTTTATTAACGCTAAAACGTTTGACTAGTCATGGTGAACAACCCTGCTATCCTGCGGGTTGACGAAGACTGATATCTCACCTCGTCGATATATACTGTCTGGCGAATCATTTGTCAATGAATTCGGTGAACGGTAGTAAATACCGTTCAAGCGTATGTATGTATCGGTCGCCGAGCGCGGCACCTCAGTTGGGTTCGTCGGTAGGTAAGGTATATATCGTCCGCAAGTTGCGCGGGGGCAAGTCTAGGTGCTCCCGAGTAAGATTCTCTATTGATAGGAGAAGACATGGCCATCATCAACAAGGGTATGTCCAGGCGTTCGTTCCTCGGCCTCACCGGCAGCGTCGCTGCTGTCGCCGGCCTTGGTCTCACTGGCTGCGGTGGCAGCTCTAGCGACGAGGGTTCCGCTTCCGGCTCCACCGATTCCGCCAACCGTGGCGGCGGCGTGATCACCGCTGGTTCCGCTTACGCTCCGTACAGCTTCGATCCCGCCAGCACCGGCTCCGCTGTGGGCCTGGGTGCTAACTGGCACGTCGTCGAGGGCCTCTACGGCATCGATTACCACGACTACAGCACCTTCAACGAGCTCGCCACCGACGATCCCAAGTCTGTGGACGACACCACTTTCGAGGTCACCATCCGCAAGGGCGCCAAGTTCTCCGATGGCACCGAGGTCACCGCTGACGATGTCGTTGCCTCCTACACCGCTTGCGCCGCTTCCGCTACCTATGCTCCGTTCTTCCAGCCCTTCGAGTCCATCGAGGCCAAGGACGCCAGCACCGTGACGGTCAAGACCAAGGTCCCCAACTTCTCCCTGCTCAAGGATCGTCTGGCCATCGTCCGCGTTACCCCGGCCACCCAGACCGAGGAGGATCGCGCCAAGCAGCCGATCGGCTCCGGCCCCTGGATGTACGACTCTATCTCCGATACCGAGATCACCCTGGTTCCCAACCCCGAGTACAACGGTGAGTATGCTGCCGAGGATAAGAAGATCCAGTACAGCATCCTGACCGACCCCACTGCTCGCGTTACCGCTCAGCAGGAGGGCTCCACGCTCGTTATGGAGCTCGTTACCGCTGACGCCGTCGACCAGCTCGAGAGCGCCGGCTGCAAGATTGACAACGTTCAGGGTTTCGGCACCCGCTTCATCATGTTCAACGTCGCCAAGGAGCCTTGGAACAACGTCAAGGTCCGTCAGGCTGTCATGTATGCGCTCGACACCGAGAAGATGGTCAGCAACACCTTCGCCGGCCTTGCCACCGCTGCCAGCTGCTACCTGCCCAAGAGCTTCACCAACTATCATGAGGCTTCCACGGTGTACAAGACCGACACCAAGAAGGCTAAGAAGCTCATCGAGGAGTCTGGCATCACCCCGGGTGCCATCACCCTGCGCACCACCGACAACGAGCAGATTAAGGGCATGGCCGCCCAGGTCAAGAACGACCTCGACGCTCTCGGCTTCGATGTGACCATCCAGACCGATACCTCGCCGGCCACCTACGCCGCCATCGACGGCGGCGAGGCCTACGATATCCTCCTTGCCCCTGGCGATCCTTCCTGCTTCGGCGCCGACCCCGACCTGCTGCTCAACTGGTGGTACGGCGACAACGTCTGGATGCAGACCCGTTGCCCGTGGAAGGAGTCCGCTGAGTGGCAGAAGCTCCACGGTCTCATGGACGAGGCTCTTGCCGCCGAGGGCGACGAGCAGCAGAAGAAGTGGAACGAGTGTTTCGACATCATTGCCGACAACGCCGTTCTGTACCCCGTTGTCCACGTCAAGACCGTCTCCGCTTCTTGGGACGATACGTCCACTGCGCCCAATGGCGAGGCCCTCGATGGTTTCAAGGGCATCGGCACGACGAGCATGTCCTTCAGGGGCGTTGCGACCGTCAAGGCGTAAGACTCGCTTGAGTCTATATGCAGGATGTCGGTCGTTGGGACCGTATCCTCATAGTTGAAACAAAGACCCGGGCGGCAACGATGTCGCTCGGGTCTTGTAATGAGTATCCGTACTCATATACCAGTTGGTCCTACCGACAAAAGAAAGGGGAGAGAACGTGAACAACTTGCTACGTTTGATTGGAAGGCGTCTTGTGGCGCTGCCGATCATGGCATTGGGCGTCACCGTCCTGGTGTTCTTCCTTATGTCGTTCTCCAAGACCGACCCCGCCTACACGGCGTTGGGTGACGGTGCCTCGCCCGAGGCGGTTGCCGAGTACCATGAGAAGTATGGTCTGGACGACCCCTGGCCCGTGCGCTACGTGCGCTATATGGGCGATTTGATCCATGGCGACATGGGCACCTATGGTGCTGCCCGCAACTCCGTTGCCAAGCGCATCTCCACGGCCCTGCCCGTCACGATGCAGCTGACCTTCATCGGTCTTGCCATCGGTGCGGTCGTTTCGTTTTTGCTCGGCGTCATCGCGGCACTGTATCGCGACAAATGGCCGGACCAAGTAATCCGTGTCTTTTCCATCGCCGGCTTGGCAACCCCGTCGTTCTGGCTTGCCGTTCTGTTGATCCTGCTGTTCTCTTCCTACCTTAAGGTGCTCCCGGCATCGGGCGCTCTGCCTCACTTCACCACGAATCCGGTTGGCTATCTGGGGCGTATGATCATGCCCGCTATCGCCTTGGCATTTCCGCTGACGGGCCAGATGACTCGTATCGTGCGTACCGCCATGGTCGAGGAGCTCGACAAGGATTATGTCCGTATGGCTCGCGGCGCCGGCGTTCCCGAGAAGGTCGTCGTCGGCATCAACGTTCTTCGCAATGCGCTGATCACCCCGGTCACCACCCTCGGTCTTAAGATCGGTTACCTCATGGGCGGCGCCGTCGTCATCGAGGTTATCTTCAACCTCCCCGGCATGGGCACCGCGATTCTGCAGGGCGTTCAGGGCAACGAGGCGAACCTGGTTCAGGGCGTCGTCATCGTCGTTGCTCTTGCCTTCATCATCATCAACATCGTGGTTGACATGCTCTACCTGCTCATCAACCCGCGCATCAGGACGGTGTAGATTATGGTAAAGATTCGAGAGAAGCAAACCGAGCAGCTCGAGAAGGCTGCCTCCAAGGGGCTCAAGCTCGGTGGCTGGAAGAAGATGACGCTGTCTTCTAAGATTGCCGCCGTCGTGCTGGTGCTGGTCGCCCTGACTGCGATTCTGGCGCCCCTTCTTGCCCCCTATAGCCCGGTCGAGATCTTTACGGCTCGCCAGGCTCCCGGCAACGGATTTATCTTCGGTACCGACGATAAGGGTCGCGACATTCTGTCGCGTATGCTCTACGGTGGTCGTTACTCGCTGATTATCGGCTTTGGCGCCACCGCCATGGCTCTGGTCTGCGGCTCGGTCGTGGGCGCCCTTGCAGCGGTTTCGCGCAAGGCCGTCTCCGAGACGATCATGCGTATCTTGGACATCATCATGTCCATCCCGGGCATCGCCCTCGCGGCCGTCTTCGTCTCCATCCTGGGCAACTCCGTGCCGTCGATCATCTTCGCCATCGGCTTTATGTACACTCCGCAGATTGCCCGTATCGTACGCGCCAATATCGTGTCCGAGTACGGCGA
>USJQ01000016.1 GCA_900554985.1 uncultured Collinsella sp.
AATCTCGAATTCGAGGAAAAGTGTCGAATGTTGTGACGGTTTTCGTGTCCGGCGCGGGTGAGCTTCGGTGTCGTCTGGGGGTATAAGACTAGCGAGTGTTTATTTGCGAGGCCTAAGGGGCGCCCCGTATGGATATCGATAACTTTGAATGGTGGTATAGCGAGGGCGAGGCTCCGGACGAGGAGTGGGACGAGCCCGCGTCTCGTGACGCGTCGAGCGACGAGGGCGAGACCGGCAACGATGCCGTCGAGACGGATGCCGCTTCCGACCTCGCCGAGCCCCTAACCTTTGAACAGGCCTGGGCCCAGGCCGAGGCCGACGAGGCAAAGGCCGATGCCACGGCCACGCTGGGTGAGCCGGCAGACATGTCCATCTCGCCGGCAAAGACCCCGCAACCGCGCCACACCATCGACCCCGGCAGTACAGCATCTTTCAGCATTCTCGACGTGCCCGCGCAAGGCGCCCAGGCGCCTGCACCCACGCATCGCCCCGACCTGGCTCGTGAGGAAGACGCGGGCCGCCGTTCTCCACTCGGCCCCATCCTCATCGCCTTCATGGCTGGCGTTATCGCCTGCTCGGCAATCGGCAGCATCTGGGGTCATGTCGAGCAGCAGCGCCAAGACGCCGCCAAGGTCGAGATGTCCGTCGAGCAATCGCTCAGCCGCACGCGCTCGGTGCGTGTGACGGTCGAGGTTAAGGACGGCGCGACGTGGGATACCGCGCGCGGCGATAGCCAAATGCTCGTCCATATCGTGGGTCGTACACTCAAGGGACAAGCAATCGACGAGTACCAATACGTTAATTCCGAAGGTGACGGCATCGAGCTCAAGCCCGGCGACTACGAGCTCACGGTCGATGAGCCGCCCGTCGCCACCGACGGCACGCGTTACCGCGCCTCAAAGCGCATGGTTCCGGTGAGTTTTAATTCGCAGGCGCCCGACACGGTCGATAGCGCGCCGCAGGGCGGGTTTGACCTTTACGCTATTGCTCAATAACTGCGCCCGCCGCTCAACCCCGCCGCCAAGAGTGGGACAATATCCCTCGACACTGTTGTTCACTATTGGAGGAAGTAGCATGTCCACCGTCACTACCATCAAGCGCGGCGGCCTTACCGCGGCCATCGATTCCATGGGCGCCCAGCTCACGAGCCTTGCCCTCAACGGCAATGAGTATCTGTGGCAGGGAGACCCGGCCTTTTGGGGCAAGCACGCGCCTATCCTGTTCCCCATCGTGGGATCGCTGCGCAACAATACGGCGACGTCTGCGGCCGGCACCTGCGAGATGGCGCGCCACGGCATCGCACGCATCGTCGAGCACAAGATCGTCGAGGTGTCGGAGGACGGTTCGTCCGTTACCTACGAGCTCACCGACACGCCCGAGTCGCTCAAGGCCTTCCCGTTCCACACCGGCGACGTGGACCTGCCGTTCTCGGTGGGCGGCCACCCTGCATTTAACGTGCCTGCCCCCGGTGCCGAGGACGAGACGTTCGAGGATTACGAGCTGGCGTTTACCGAGGCTTGGACCAACGAGGCCCCCATCATCACGCCCGATGGCCTTATGACGTTCGAGGGTAGCTACAAGGCCCCCGATAACTCGGACGTGCTGCCCATCACGCACCGCAGCTTCGATAACGACGCCATCATGTTCACCGATACCCCGGGCTCTACGCTCACGCTGCCCGGCCGCAAGTCGGGCCACGGCGTCAAGATCGACTTTGAGGGCTTTAAGTACATTGGCGTGTGGTCTGCCGCCAACGACGCTCCGTTTGTGGCGCTCGAGCCCTGGACCGGTCATACCACCATGGACACCGAGGACGACATCTTTGAGCACAAGGTCAACACCATTACGCTGGCGCCGGGCGAGACGGACGTCCGCAGCTTTAGCGTCACCCTGCTCTAGAGGTTCCTCCGTTCTGGCGAACGGCGGACCGGTCGACGCTGCGCACCACCCAGAGCGACAATTTGTCATTCAAAAGGCAAGGCATGACCAGAAGGTCTATGCCTTGCCTTTTTCATGCCTAGTCGTTGGGTGTTCCTATAGTTTTGTCAACCGTCGGGGCTACTCCCGGTAGGGCACCCGGTCGCGCATCACGGCGTATATCGCCCTGAGCCGCTTCCTCGCGACGGCCTTGAGCGCCCGCCCGTGCCCCATGCCCCGCGCCCTGCAGGCCCGGTAGTACTCGCCGTAGCGCCCCGAGGACCTCACCAGGCTGTTGCACGAGAAGATCAGCAGGGACTTGAGCCTCGCGTCGCCGCGCCTGGACGCCCTGACCGACCTCACCGACGTTCCGGAGCTCCTCACCCTCGGGGCTATGCCGCAGTACGAGGCCAGGTGGTCGTGGTCCGGGAACCTCCCGATGTCGACCGACACCGCGAGCTGCGCCGCGGTCCTCGGGCCGATGCCGGGCACGGTGAGCAGGCACGCGTAGGTCTCGTCGCCCTCGAGCAGCGCCGCCGTCTCGGCCTCGAGGGCCCCGGCCTCGTCGAGGGCCTCCGATATCCGGGCGGCCAGGAACCTGACCTGCCTGTTCTCGGCCTCGACGAGCGCCGGCGGGGGCGCGGTGGAGGCGGCCGCGGCCTCCCCGGCGGCCTCGGCCCGCGGGCCCCCGGCCCCGGAGCGGGCGATCCCCCACGCCCCGCCGAACCCGGCGAGCCGCTCCAGCCACCGCCGGTCCGACAGGTCGACCGCGGCCTCGAGGGCCGGGCAGGACTCGAGCAGCACCGCGCGCAGGCGGTTCTTGTCCCTGGTCGCGCAGGCGACGACGTGGTCGCGCTGCGACGAGAGGGCGCGGGCGGCCTCGAGGGCCTCGCCGCGGCCCGGGACCCCCGACAGGGAGTCCGGCACGCCCAGGGCGGTCCGCGCGATCACCGCGGCGTCGCGCTCGTCGGTCTTGGCCTCGCCGGCGAACAGGCCCGCGGCGCGGCTGGCGGCGAGCCCGGGCAGGTGGGCGACCCCGAGCCCCGCGGCGCGGGCCCGCCTCACGGCGAGGGACCCTATGTTGCGGAACTGGTCGACGACGACGAGCGTGCCGGCGGGCGCGGAGGCGAACAGCGCGTCGAGCTCGGCCTCCCTGTTGCGGACGGGGGCGCTGGCCAGCACCTCCCCGTCGCGGTCGATCAGGCAGGCCCAGTGCGATGACTTGCCGACGTCCAGGCCGAGCACGGCCGCGGGCCTGGTGGATGGCGCTTTCACGGTGGTATCCTTCCGGTAGTCGTTCGACCGGATGGCCTCCCCCTCGGCACTCACATTACCAGCCGCGGCACCTGCCCGGCACTTTCCTATCAGCCGTCGGGGGCGGCGCGTCCCGCGCCGGCAGCACCCAACGGGCCCTCTCGGGGGCAGGGACGTTCGGCCGTGCGCGGGCGCCCGGTCGGCGGCCCGTTCTGGGCGCGCCTCAATCGTAGCCCGAGACGGTCCCGGGCTGACAATTTCGACTGTAATGGACGTTCTTGTTTGACTAGTCGTTTAAGAACGTCCCCAACGACTGCCAATCGTTTTCAGTTCGTAAACTTGTATATATGCATCTTATATATGCATCTGCTGGAAGTAACGCTGAGCGGTATCCTGTTAAGTCGTTAGCGTACGATTCAACAGGGAAGGCAGATTATGCATTCTCCCCAACAGCGCGGCATGCAGACCCAGCCGGTGTGCAGCCGTCGCATCTTTTTGGGTAGCGCTCTCGCTGCGAGCGCTTCCGTCGTCGCCGGCGCGCTCGCCGGCTGTCAGCGTCCGTCCACGCTCAAGGTGGTTCAGCCCACGACGGGCGGCGGTCGCGACGACCTGTCCGATTCCGTGATCGGCAAGGACAAGATCCGCATTGGCATGGAGGCGGCCTACGCCCCGTACAACTGGCAGGTTTCCGAAGCCAGCGAGTACACCATCCCCATCGACAACGTGCAGGGCGCCTATGCCGATGGCTACGACGTGCAGATCGCCAAGATCATCTGCAAGGCCCTCGGTGGCGAGCCCGTTGCCGTCAAACAGAGCTTCTCGGGTCTCATCGATTCGCTCAACAACGGCCAGATCGACCTCATCATCGCCGGCATGAGCGCCACACCCGAGCGCGAGGAGTCCGTCGGCTTTTCCGATCCGTACTTTATCGGCTACTTTGGCCTGTTCGTAAAAGAGGGCTCGCCTTACCAGAACGCCACCAAGCTCAGCGACTTCAGCGGTGCTACGGTCCTCGGCCAAAAGGACACCATGCTCGATACCGTCATCGACGAGATCCCGGGCGTTGTGCACAAAAACCCGGTCGACTCCGTCCCCACGGTGTTTTCGAACCTGCTGCAGGGCACGTGCGACGCCGTGACCTATAACACCGAGAACGAGAAGGGCTATATGGCCCAAAAGCCGGGCATTGTCCCCATTCATTTTGCCGAGGGCGAGGGCTTTAAGCAGGAGGTCACGACAAACGTCGGCTGCCGCAAGGGCTCGGACAAGCTGCTTAAGCTCATCGACAAGACACTCAAGGGCATTAACCAAGAGGAGCGCGACCAAATGTGGGACGCGTGCCTCGACCGTCAGCCGGCATAGGGAGGCAGCATGAAAACCATCAATCGCCTGGCCTCCTTTATCAAGGCCGACCACCGTTATGTATACCTGGGCACGAGCGTTATCGCGGCGCTCGGCCTGGCGTTTAGCCAACGCAACCCCACGTCGCTGAGCTTCTTGGCGCCTACGGGCGTGTTCCAAGACTGCCTCTGGGCGATCCTTTGGGCGTGGTTCGTCGTGTCGGCGGCGGCGCTGGCCACCAAGCTTATGCACTGGAGCGACTATCGCGTAAAGTCGCCGTTCGCATCCGAGCGTTGCCGTCGTGGCGCACGCCTGGGCAGCTACGTCGTGGTCGCCATCGCGGCAGTTTTCTTTATCGACCGCTGCGTCATGTCGTTTATCGACCTGGTACAGGTGAGTATTGTCTCGGACTCCAACCCCAGCGACTTTTTGTCGAGCCTGGTCTACATGACCTACAAGAGCGGGGACTTCTTCATTCGCGGTATCGAGATCACCATCGCGCTTGCCACCTTCGGCACCGTCATTGCCTTTTTCCTGGCGCTGCTTTTTGTGTTCCTGCGCATTCAGACCTTCGATCGCGTGGACAACGACCTGGTGCGCTTCTTTAAGAGCATCGGCCGCGGCTTTGCGACCATCTACTCCACCATCGTGCGCGGCACGCCCATGATGGTCCAGGGTCTGCTCATCTATTACGCGGGCTTCACCGTTTTGCGCGGCATGGGCTTCGAGACCGCTCAGGCCAACCAGATTTGGAGCACCTTCACCGCCGGCCTCGTTACCATCTCGCTCAACTCCACCGCCTACATGATGGAGGTCCTGCGCGGCGGCATCGAGTCCATCGATCCCGGCCAGGCCGAGGCAGCACGCTCGCTGGGCCTGTCGCAGTGGCAAGCCATGCGCAAAGTCGTGTTCCCCCAGGGCATTAAAAACGCGATCCCGGCGCTCACCAACGAGCTCATCATCAACATCAAGGACTCGTCGGTGCTCTCGGTCATCGGCGTGTTCGACCTCATGTACGCCACCACCACCGTCGCCGGCGTGTACTACCGCCAGATGGAGGTCTACTGCGTGGCGCTCGTGGTCTACCTGATCCTGACGCTCGTGGCGAGCCGCCTGCTCGAGGCCTTTGGCAAAAAGCTCGGCGCCGAGGCTCCGGTCACGCTGCCCAGCTCCAACTAGGCTTAAGACGAGGAGAATCATCATGGCAGATACCGCCATTACCGGCGTTGCGGCCGCCGCACAGACCAATGAGCCGCTCATCCGCGTCGAGGGCCTGCGCAAGAGCTTCGGCTCGCTCGAGGTGCTCAAGGGCATCGACCTGTCCGTTAACCCCGGCGAGGTCGTCACCATTATCGGCGCCTCGGGCTCGGGCAAGTCGACCTTCCTGCGCTGCCTCAACCTGCTCGAGACCCCGGACGCGGGCCACATCTGGTTCCACGGTCAGGACCTTACGGCCGAGCGCTGCAATATCAATAAGCTGCGCGAGGACATCGGCATGGTGTTTCAGGGCTTTAACCTGTTCAACAACATGGACGTGCTCGACAACTGCACGCTCGCGCCCGTCACGCTCAAAAAGATGAGCAAGGCCGAGGCTGAAAAAATTGCGATGGAGCATCTGACGAGCGTGGGGCTCGAAAAGTTCGCGCACGCCGCTGTGGGTCGCCTGTCCGGTGGCCAAAAGCAGCGCGTGGCCATCGCCCGCTCCCTGTGCATGAATCCGCAGATCATGCTGTTCGACGAGCCGACTTCGGCACTCGACCCCGAGATCGTGGGAGAGGTGCTCGAGGTCATGCGCAAGCTCGCCGCCGACGGCATGACCATGGTCGTCGTTACGCACGAGATGGCCTTTGCCCGCACGGTGTCCGACCGTGTGGTCTTTATGGACAAGGGCGTGGTGCTCGAGGATGCCGCGCCGGCGGAGCTCTTTGGCAACCCCAAACACCAGCGTACCCGCGAGTTCCTCTCGCGTTATCTCGAGGACAAATAGCCGACCGCAAACGCTTACGTGGCAGGGCCGCTCCGGTGGGGCGGCCCTCGTCATCACAATCGAAAGGATGTCATGGCCGAGGTTTGGCGCTTCTTTGCGCATGAGGATGATTTTGCCGGTATAGACGAGGCCGGCGCATGCGAGCGCCTGGGCCGCGTGCTGTCGTTTCCGACCATTTCGAGCATGGATACCGAGGCAGTGGACTGGCAGCCGTTCGACGACCTGCGCGCCTATATGCAGCAGGCCTGCCCGCACGTATTTGCGGCGGGCGAGGTCGAGCTTATTGACCATTCGCTGCTGGTGGCGCTTGCCGGCAGCGATCCAGCTCTTAAGCCCGTTATGCTCATGGGCCACATGGATGTGGTTCCCGTGGTGCCGGGTACCGAGGCCGACTGGACGCACGCCCCCTTTAGCGGGTACGTGGACGACACCTACATCTGGGGCCGCGGCGCGATCGACATGAAGGACCAGGTCGCAGGCATTCTCGAGGCCGTCGAGTATGCGCTGGCACACGGTTGGCAGCACGAGCGCACGCTGCTCCTGGCCTTTGGCCAGGACGAGGAGACTACGCAGTACGGCGCAGGCGCCATCGGCCGCGCGCTCGAGGAGCGCGGCATTGAGCTTGAGTACCTGATCGACGAGGGTGACTACCGCATCGTTCCAGCTGCCGAGTACGGCGCGGGCGAGGGCCGGCTTATGCATGCCGACCTTGCCGAGAAGGGCTACGCCGATATTGTGCTCAAGACGAAGAGTGAGGGCGGGCATTCGTCCAACCCCTACGGCGGCACATCGCTCGAGGTGCTGAGCCGTGCCATCACCGCAATCTGCGATATCGAATGGCCGACGCGCGTCACGGACCTGCTTGCCGCACAGCTCGTCGAGCTGGGGCTTTACACGGCCGACGAGATTGCCTCCAACAAGGACACCATCGTGCGCGAGTGCCTCGCCAGCAAGAAGCTCTATCCGCTGGTGACGACCACCTGCGCGCCCACGCAGATCGAGGGTGGCAGCACCGGCGCCAACGTAATGCCGCAGGATATGTGGGCCAACATTAACTTCCGCATGCTCGAGGGCACGAGCGTGGCCGACGTTGTGGCGCGCTGCCGCGAGGCGGTTGCCGCGGCGGGCCTTGCCGGACGTGTGGAGGTCGAACTTGGCCCCGGCAGCTCCGAGCCTTCGCCGTCCCCGCGCGTTGGTGGACCGGGACTCGAGGCCGTTCGCGCCATCGCCGCCCGCTATTTCCGTGATCCAAAGGGGACGGAGGAAAACGGATCATTCGAGCCGTTGGCGATTGTCCCCTCGACCGTGATCGGCGCGACCGACGCTGCCAACTACCAGCGCATTTGCTCCGAGTGCATTCGCTTCTCGGCCTTTGTGGTCGACGATGACGAGTGCGACCGCGGCGTCCACGGCACCAACGAGCGCATCACCCGCCGCGCCTACCTCCAGGGCGTGCGCTTCCTCATCGCCCTGCTCCATACGCTCTAGCCAAAAAGCAAGCCCTTGGTGCAATGGGGTCAGGTTTGTTTGCACCAATCATTCCGTGCGGGTTATATGCAGGTTTGCCTGCGCACGCTATCATGTATGGGTTAGACCGCAATTATGTACCCCATACGCGAAGGGATGCGCATGTATCTGAAGATCGACATGTTCTAGCCGGGCTTACCCCCGCAGCGGCGCCCCGCGCCCCATCAACTCTGCCGATTTTCACCTTCACGCATATAAAGGAGTCCCGCCATGCGCGACAAGCTCGAAAAGATCATCAAGGCCTACGAGGAGCTCGAGAAGAAGCTTTCCGACCCGGCCGTCGCCTCCGATATCAAGGAGTTCACGCGTCTCAACAAGGAGTACGCGCACCAGTCCGACCTCATTGCCGCCTCGCGCGAGTACATCGGCGCGCTCGATGACATCGAGGCTGCCAAGGAAATGCTGCACGATACCACCGATGCCGATGAGAAGGAGATGCTCCAGATGGACATCTCCGAAAACGAGGCCAAGCTTCCCCAGCTCGAGGAAGACATCAAGTACATGCTCATCCCGAGCGACCCCAACGACGACAAGAACACCATCGTCGAGATTCGCTCCGCCGCCGGTGGCGACGAGGCGGCCATCTTTGCCGGCGACCTGTACAAGATGTATCAGCGCTTTTGCGAGTCGCGTGGCTGGAAGACTACCGTGCTCGATTCCAGCCCCAGCGAGGCCGGCGGCTTCAAGTCCATTGAGTTCAAGGTCGAGGGCGACCGCGTCTACTCCGTTATGAAGTACGAGTCCGGCGTGCACCGTGTCCAGCGCGTCCCCAAGACCGAGTCCCAGGGCCGCATCCAGACTTCAACGGCTACCGTCGCCGTGCTTCCCGAGGCCGAGGAAATCGACGTCCAGATCAACCAGTCCGACCTGCGCATCGACACCTACTGCGCCTCCGGCCCTGGCGGTCAGTGCGTTAACACCACCTACTCCGCCGTGCGCATCACCCACCTGCCCACCAACACCGTGGTGCAGTCGCAGGAGCAGCGTTCCCAGATCCAGAACCGCGAGGTCTGCATGCAGATGCTGCGCGCCCGTCTGTACGAGATGGAACTCGAGAAGCAGCAGGCCGAGCTCGGTGCCGAGCGCCAGAGCCAGATCGGCCACGGCAACCGTTCCGAGAAGATCCGTACTTACAACCAGCCCCAGGACCGCGTGACCGATCACCGTATCGGCTTCAACTCCACCTACAACGGCGTCCTTCTGGGCGATCAGCTCGGTACCGTCATCGAGGCGCTCGCCGCCGCCGAGCGAGCCGAGAAGCTGGCACAAGCAGTTTAAGTTACGGCGTTTTACCAAACGCCGTAACGGCTCGACGCTGCGCGCCGCCCAGAGCGACAATTTGTCATTCAAAAGGCAAGGCATGACCAGAAGGCCTATGCCCTGCCTTTTTCATGCCAACTTGTTCGCTCTGGACGTCGCTCGCTGACATTGCCAAAACATCGGCGTTTCCTTGGTTGTCAAATGATCCGTAGGGAGTCATTGGTGACATCGCCTTGATATTTTATTCAGTCGGCTGTGATGTCATTTGAGCTGCTTACCTGCTTAAGGCAATTGACGGCATAAGTCCGCTATTGAAAATATTGCTCAGAATATCGTTCAAGAAGTCGCGGGGCGATTTTTGATGGGTCGTGCGTCAAGCGATGTGGCAAGTTCTTGGTTAGATATTGGTCAGTTTTGGGTCAACCTTGCCAAAAGCTTGACGGATGCAGATATGAACGTCGACGAATGAACACCTCGGGCAGACTTCAAGCAAAATTCTGGGCTGATTCTCGATAATCGCCTTCAATCGCCCCTTGCCAAGCGCTAGCCTCGCTTACAATCTGCTCCGACATTCGCGCGCCGTCCGGCGCTTAAGAGGGGAGGACCCCATGGCAAACGAGATTTGGACCATCAAGCGTTGTCTCGAGTGGACCAAGGAGTACCTGGCCGAGCGCGGCGAGGAGCACCCCCGTCTTTCTGCCGAGTGGCTGCTGTGCGCCGCCACGGGCCTGGCGCGCATTGACCTATATATGCGTATGGACGAGACGCTTAACGCGGCCCAGCTCGAGACCATGCATGCGGCCGTTGTCCGCCGCGCTAAGGGCGAGCCGCTGCAATACATCACGGGCAGCACGCAGTTTCGCATGATCGATGTCGCGTGCGCTCCCGGTGTGCTCATTCCGCGCCCCGAGACCGAGATGCTCGTCGAGGAAGTCCTCAATTATCTGGATGCCGAGGTACTGAGCCCCGAGGCCGCTGCCCGTCAGCGTGTTGAGCTGCCCTGGAACGATGAGGTCGAGGAGGCACGCAAGGCCGAGGCCGCGCTGGCAGACGAACGGGCGACCGCCGAGCGCCGTGCCGCTAACCTGACGGCTGCCGATGAGGCGGCGCTAGGCGGCGACGTACTGGGTAGCCGTGCCTATGCCGAGGAACTGGCCGTCCGCGAGGCCGAGGAAGCCGCCGCGCAGGCAGCAGAAGCCGAAGCCGCGGAAGCCGCTGAGTCCGAGCTCGACGAATACGGCATCGCCGTCGAGGGTGCCGGTCAGGAGACGGCTTCAGCTCAGGATGCCGCTGCGCCTGCCCCAGCCAAGCCCTGCACTGCCCGCGTTCTCGAGGTCGGCTGCGGCACGGGCTGCATCTCGCTCTCCCTTGCCTGGGAGCGCCGCGGCCACGTTACCTGTACCGCCACCGATATCGAGCCGCGCGCCATCGACCTTGCTACCAAAAACCGCGATGCGCTTGGCCTCACGTCCGACGAGGTCGCCTTCAGCCTCACGAACCTGGTGAGCTCCATTCCCCGTGAAGAGTGGGGCACCTTTGACGTACTCGTCTCCAACCCGCCCTACATCCCCACCGATGTCATGCGCTCGCTGCCGCACGAGGTCAAGGACTTTGAGCCCGACCTGGCGCTCGAGGGCGGTGCCGACGGCCTGGACATCTTCCGCCGCCTGCTCAATGCGGCACCCTATATGCTGCGTGCCGGCGGCCTGTTTGCCTGCGAGCTCTACGAGGGCGCGCTCGACGCCGCGGCCGAGCTCTGTCGTCAAGCGGGTCTTTCGGACGTGCGCATCGTCCGCGACCTCACCGATCGTCCCCGCATCGTTCGAGCTATCGTCACCGAGCCCAAACAGCGCCAGTAATATTTATTAACTGGTTAGCGAAAATTATAAATTAGTTTATAATTAGGACGGCCGAAAGAGGCCGACCCATGCAACCTCCTGCCTTTCGGGAAATCATTGCCCTACTCAAGCACGATGGATTCGTGAAGGTCGCGCAAGTCGGTAGTCATGCTAAGTATGTTTCTGGTGACCGTGTTGTCACCGTGAGCGGCTCTGGTGGTGATCGACCAAAGAGGGGCACGTGGGCAAGTATTCGTCGCCAAGCTGGATGGTAGTTGGAGGCAAAATGAGGCAG
>USJQ01000017.1 GCA_900554985.1 uncultured Collinsella sp.
CGAAGTAAAAGAGAGTCTGGGTGAGGATTGCCGCCTCGTCGATTACGACGGCTGGCACCTCTGGAAGGCGGATGTCTCGACCACGGAATCCACCACACTCGAGGCGAAAGAACTTGACCTTGCATCCAATACCGTCGTAACGGGCATTCGCATTGAATACGGTGCAGTAGCCGCCGACTTTACGACTCGAAGCGATGTGGATTCTTGGACCCGTGATGATCTCAAAGATGAGCACGACGACCTTGACGATGCCAAAGCAATCCTTGGCACAGACGCTCGGGGCGCAGCCGTGCACATGCAGGCAACGTCGGCTTATACGCCCCAAACCGCACTCACCAACAGCGCGCGCGTCGATCTTTGCCGCAACGGCGGCGGCGATAAACTTGAGTCACATGACGAGGACCGTGTCATTCAACGCTGTACCCTACCGCAGGACCTACCGGCAACAGGATCAGTTCCCATCGCCGCCTGCATCACCGCGCTTCTGACCTCGGGTGCCGCAGCCTTATGGTTCGCTCGCCTTAGGTCGATCCCAAAGAAGCGCTAGCGCGATAAAAAAGCGGGCGAGCCAGTCCCCCGGCTCGCCCGCTTTCAATCATTTAAATCGCCGTATCTACTCTGCAGACGAAGATCCACCATCAACGATTGCCTGCTCGGACTCAGGAATCCCATCGGCACCCGTGCTCTGTTCTTGCTCCACCTCTTCGCTGATTGCGGAGGCGGGGGTCGAGCCCTTCGCACCCACGATGTAGGCAGCCCCAAATCCTAACGCAATGGCGATCAAGGTCAAAATCACGTAGACAGGCCAATGGCGCTTAATATACGAAAACACGTTGACTCCTTAGAGCTCCGTCTACGAACGGCGGATAACCTCGGTCACGACCTCGGATACCGTGGCAATGTTCGTCGGGTTGACATTGTGGGGCAGGTCGTCCTCGGTACGAGCGCAAGCCAGGCGCGTGCCGTCCACGCCGGCGATGGTGAGGGCTCGGCGGCTCGCCTCGAGCACGGCGTAGGCATCGGTCTTGGCATAGGGCATCTCGAGCGCGCCACAATCGACATGGAACGACTTGCACACCTTGCTGACCAGGTTCATGATGCGGCGATCGCCCTTGAGCAGCTGCTGTTCGCCCTCAACCGTCACCACCGAAAGCCTACCGGCGCCGACGGATTCAAGATTGATGAAGAATACGCCGCGGAGCTTATCGCGATGCGAAGCCAAGAAGGCCTTCATGCCGGCGCCATCACAATCCGAGGCGCCCGTTGCCACAAACCAGATATCGTGACCGAGCAGCTCATCGTCACCCATAGAGGCGACAGCCGAGAGCATATCTTCGGAGGAAGCGCCGTCGGAAGACGTAGCGCCGCCCTTCCAGCCATCGTTATCGTCCTCGAAATTATCCCACGAACCGATGCCGCGACCGGACTTCTTGGCATCGTAATCGTCTTCGACGCCCAGCCAATCACTCATGCTGTCCTGTTCGTTTTTCTTTTTACGACCGAACAGGCCGCCCAGGCCGCGCTTGCGAGACTTGGGTGCCGCCGGGGCGGGAGCCGAAATGGTCTCGATCGGCTGAGCGCCCGACGCAACGGGCATAGGAGGCGCAACGGGTGCCGATGTGGGTTCGGGATCCTGAGCGGTAGCAAAGGGGTCGTTGACCTGTGCGGAGGGGTCGGGAAGGTCGAACAGCGACGTGCGAGACGCAACGTTTGCCTGCTTCATCGACGGCAGCGACGGATCGGGGACCGAAGCCAGCGGAGACGAGGAAGGTGCAGGCGACGGAGCTGACGCCGGATCGGGAACATTCATCTGCGGACGCGGCGATGCCTGGGAGGAAATCTGGGCCATAAGGGAATCGACCGTTTCGTCCTGGGTGGGAGCAACATCGGCAACCGTGGCACCGGAACCACTCGGGGTCGGCATGGTGAAAATCTGCGTGGAGTAAGGCATCGACTCATCTGTCTCGGGAGCCTCGGAAACCGCAGGCACTTCCTCCTGCTCGACCTCGGTCGAATCATCTTGCTCGGCTGTTGCGTATTGCTCTTCGTCAGAGTTGGCCTCGACGGGCTCGTCCTCGGCGGCATCTTGGATTGCGGCAGCATCAATAGGCTCGTCATCGTCTGCCGCATCGCCCCGCTCATCGGAAACAGGAAGGGATTCGGCAATCGCGGTGCCTTGCTTTTCAAACGTTATCGTGGAATCGAACTGCGCGGCATCAAACGACATGGTGCTATCGACGTGCTGCTGAGCCTCGAAAGACGTCGTCGCCTCAACAACATCCGCGGACGCCGGTTGCTGGGACTCAAAGGACGTCGTAGCTTCGGCAGCGTCGACGGGCACGGACTGCACAGCCTCGTTCTGCTCGAACTCTTGCGCCGCGCGCTCACGTGCCGCCTCGGCTGCCTGCTGCTGAGCGATAGCCTCCTGCTCGGCAGTCTCGCGTGCGGCAGCGCGCTTCTCCTCGAAATCGTCGACAAATTTCTTGCCCTTTGCAAGCGCACCCTTAAAGAAGTTGGAAGCACTGGCGCCAATCGAAGAGAACGCGGATGCAATATCGGCATGGGGCGTTGCCGCGGGAATCTCGGCCGAAAAATCAGTATCGCTCTCGTAAGACACGCGCCTCGGCTGTTCAACGTAATCGTCGTCAGGCTCGTCCGCAACGTCTTGCGCCGACGCGGCGGGGGCCAAAATGTCCAGTCCTGCCGCGGGATCGATCGCGGACACCGCCTCGGGCTCGGCAACGGCAGCGGTAACCGCGGCAGACTCATCATCCACGGTGACGGCGGGCGCAGGTGCAGTCACGACGGGGGCAGGCTCGGGCTCAAACGTCGGCTCCTCGCCCTCCTCGTAATCGAGCGTGCAGAACTCGGGAAGCATCCCGAGCGCACGGATGGCATCCGAACCAAAGCGGATGTTGCCGGCGGCATTGCGATAGAGCTTGGGCTCGGGCTCGGCCGCGACAGGCTCCTCCGCCGGCTCGGCAGCGGAAACCTCGTCATTGAACTCTTCGGCCTGGACAGCCTGATTCTGATCCTCGGGCACAATGGCGCCAATCAGCGTCTCGTCGGCAGACGCACCCTCAAAGCCCTCGATCTGCTCGTCGAAATCCTCACCCTGTTCGGGCTCGGCCTGAGCGTCGGGAGCAATCGGCTGACCGAACTCATCCTCGGCGTAGGTAGGCTCTTCATACTCGATGGTGTTGCCGTAGTCGTTTTGCTGTTGGGCCGCGGCATACTCCGCTGCTGCGCGCGCCATCTCCTCGGCACGACGCTTCTGCTCCCCAAAATAGGTATCGAACGGAACATCGTCGGGAAACTCGTTTTCGCCCTGGAAGGGAGCAACGTTGTCCATAACGCCGAGCATAGCGGCGACAGAAGACTTGTTGCACACCGCGCCGGACGTATAGGGAAGAATGTAGCGGTTAGAAATGATGTTTGCCGCGTTGGCGAGCGCAACGAGGGAAGCGAGGATCGCGACAATCCACAGCAGAACCTTGAGCGCGCCGGGGAGCGGCAGGATACGCAAGATGGCAACGGCAGCAGGGGCAACCGTGGCAACGGGCAACAGCTTGGCGATGAGCGCACGATACGAAGCATAGGGCTCGCGAGCGAGCAGCTCAGCACGGGGAGAGTCGTAGTGTGCGACAACGACCACCGGGCGGTTGCGCGGAGACGCGAGCGGGCCCGAGGCCTTGTGGTAGGCGATGACATTTTGGCTCACGCCCGTCTTGCCCAGGCGTGAAACCACGGGGTGGCCCGTGCGCTCGAGCACGTAAAGAACGGCGCCGACAATGGCCAGCAAGGTGCCGACCAAGCCGATGCCGCCGCCGATGCCCATCAGCAGGGCGCCGGCAAACGCAAGAATACCGGTAACGGCAAATGCCAACCTGCTGGGCGCCGGGGCATTGAACTCCTGAACCTCGGGATCAAAGCCGTGGTTGCGGAAGATCTGAGCGATATCCTCGGCAGCCAAGCGCTCTTCTTCGCTGCATGCCGGCGTAATGCCGGTGTTCTGCAGCAGGTGGTTAATATAGTTCTGGGTGTTCGCCATGTGCGCTCCACATCCATAATCCGACAAATAGGCCCAATGTATGCACATTAGAACCGTATATAGTCGAAAGTATACCCCGAGCGAGCGCAAACGACCGAATTCGGGCCATCTTAACGCCCCGAGCGGACAAGGATATAGCCTAATCTCCATATCGGACTAAAATCATGGCAGCAAACCACCTTCTCATGCGAGGACTCTATGACGGCAAGCGACGCGACCGCGACAATTAAAAAGGGGAATTCGGAGCCCAGTTTCGATAAAACGGCTCAGCGCATCCTCAATCTTTTCTTTGTGCTCAACAGCTCCCCCGAACCGCTGACGACCGAGCAGATCGTCTTGGATTCTGACCTGGGATATGGCTCGGGCAATATCGACTCGGATAAGCGCAAGTTTCGGCGCGATCGTGACAAACTGCTCGAACGCGGCATCTTAATCAAGGAGGTTCGCCCCGCCGGCGCGCAGGAGACCGAGGAAAGCTCATGGACAATCGACCGCGAGCACACGTTTGCGGCAGGCGGCCTCATCACCGCAGACGACGCCGATATCCTGCTCAACGCTATCGACCAGACAATAGCGGCCGGCTCATCCACTTTTGCCGCGCCGCTTGCCGATATTCGTTCCAAGATTGCCTACCTCACCGGCATGTCGGCGGTAGACGAAGCACCGATCCGCCGCTCTCCCACCGTCGATGCGGTATGGAGCGCCTTTGCCGAGCGATGCGCGCTGCGATTTTTATATCAGAACGGACGCGGTGAGCAGAAAGAGCGTACCGTCTGCGTCTACGGCATGTTCGAGCACGAGGGCGTTGCGTACTTCTGCGGCCTCGACAATGCCACCGACGACATCAGGACATTCCGCTGCGACCGTATCGTTCGCGCTTGGCGCCCCTCGAAGGCCTACGTTATCCCTGCGGACTTCAACCTCAGCGACTACCTGTTCTTTGAATTCGATTTTGCCGACCGCCCGCCCGTTGCGGCTACGTTCTCGTTCGCCCCGCAAACGCAGATCGATATGATCAACGGCCTCACGCGCGGGCGAGGTGAGCTCGCACACACCGATTCGGGATGGACTTGGACCGTTGACGTGCGCGATCTTGAAGCCGCCGCCTCATTTTGCATGGCCCACGCCATGGACGGCATGAGGCCCATGGCCCCCAAATCGCTCAAGCAGGCGTGGAACCACCTCATTGAAAGGACGGTGCACGAGCATGCCCGTGCGTAAACTCACCAGCGAGCAGAGGCTCTCGCGCGCCATCGACATCATGGAGGCCCTCTACGCCGCCGGCGAGAGCGGCATGACACGAACTGAGATTTGCAGTCGCTTTGACATCACGGGAGTGTCGCTCGACGAGATTCTCGAGATCGTCTCGACGCTCGCGGACCGAGAATCGGGTGCGCGCATCATCTGCGAATGCCACGGCGAGCGTGTGGTCCTCACCGGTGACGCCGGACGTGTGCTACCGCTGCGCTTGAGTACCGCCGAGGGCGCTGTGCTCAACCACGAACTTGAATCGTTGGGGATCGAGCCGCAGACGGCAGCTCGGATTCGACACGCTCTTCTACCCGAAGAGCTCGGCTATAACCAGCGCGTCTTTGACACCGTCAACCACGGGTCGCACTGGCAGCAGCTGAGCTGCGCCATTCAGGACGGCGTTCGCTGCCTCATCTCGTATCGCTCGATGGACGATGCACGGCCACGCGAGCGTCTGGTCGACCCCTTGCGCATTACGGCAAACGGCGACCAAACATACCTGATTGCCTGGGACATCGCAGTCGATGAGCAGCGCACCTATCGCATGGATAAAATCGAGGGACTCACCTTGACGGAAGACTCCGTCGTGCCTCACGCACCGGACGTCGCATCCCTCCACGATTCCCTTGCCCGGACGCAGCGTAGCGCAAAGCTCTTGATGCCATTCGATATGGCGGAGCATCTGGACTGGGCCGGCATCACCCTCATCGAGCGCAGCGGGGCAGACATGGCAACGGTAACCGTGCATTACGGCTCCGAGCGTTGGCTACTGAGCCAGATAATCGCAGCGGGCGGAGCCATCCGCATCTTGGATGACCCCACCCTGTCAAAGCGTCTGTGCGATATGACAAAAACTCTCGTCTGTCCGCTTTAGCGCCGCCGCTCGTGGCGTGCGCGCCACAGTTGCAGATAGTGACCGATCTGTGCCGATTCGATGCGCTGGTAGGAGCTCGTGGGCAGCGACGTTAAGAACTTCTTTCCGTAGCCCTTCGTCACCAGGCGCGGGTCGGCCAGAATCAGCACGCCGCAATCAGTCGACGAGCGGATAAGGCGGCCGGCCGCCTGCTTGACCTCGAGCACTGCCTCGGGCAGCGAATAGCGCGCCCAAGCGCGGTCTTCGCGCAGGTTGCGCTCGCACGAGAGCGGGTCCGTGGGGCTCGAGAACGGCAGCTTGGGAATGATGACGCAGCGCAGCGTCTCGCCGCTGGCATCAAACCCCTCCCAGAAGGCCTTGAGCGCAAAAAGCGACGAGGTCGGTTCGTTGATAAACCGGTCGCGCAGGCGACGAGGAGATGAGTTGCGCTGCTGGCAGTTGAGCTCCAGACCCGCACGGGCCATCTTGGGCTCAACGCGGGCGTATAGGTCCTCCATGTCGCGCCGATTGGTGAACAACGTGAGCACCGATCCGCCCATGGCAAGATGGGCGTCGACCAGTACGCGCTCGAGCGCCGTAAGATAGCTCTCACGATCGCGCGGATCGGGGATATCGCCCGCAACGACTACAGCCATGTTCGAATCGAAGTCGTAGCTCGAATCCAAGTGCAGCGATGACGACGTTGAAGCACCGATGCGATCAAGGCCGACCGCATGGTTAAAGTGCTCAAAGCTTTTGGACACCGTCATGGTCGCCGAGGCAAAGATAGCCGTGTGAACCTCGGGCAGCCACTCGGTTGCCAAGGCCTCGCCAATGTCGATGCGCTCTGCGGTCATTGACTCTCCGCCGGCACGCAACCTGCGATTGACCTGCAGCGAATACACGTAGTGTTCATCGGTGCCATCAATGATGAGTTTGAGGTTCTCGACCAGCTCGTGCAGGCGGCGCGAGATATCACCCAGGTCGACAACAACCTCGGGCTTGTCGGCGGCGACGGCCTGCACCAGCGCGTCGACGCTCTTGTCAGCTTGTTCCAATGCGTCGATGCCAGTGTAGGCCGACTGTAAGAAATCATGCCAGTCGTCAGATTCGCGCAACTCGGGGCCAATCCATAGATTGGCATTGTCATAACCCCCACGGGCACGGCGGCCGAGCTCGCGAACGCCATCGAACACGTCGGCGATTGCCATGCTCGCGCGCGCAACCGTCGACGTCGCCTTGGCAGTAAGGCCCAAATAGAGCGTAGAGCCCTCGGAGGTTGCCAAATCACGGGAAACCTGGCTTAGCGCGCCGGTGCTCGAGCCACCCAGGCGCTCAAACAGAACGCGCGATTCATCCGCCGACACCACGCGCGCCCACTGACGGCGCGCCTCGCGCTCGATGGAATGGGCCTCGTCGATTACCCAATGACGAATCGGAGGTAAAATCCTGCCATCGGCCGCGACATTACGGAACAGCAGGGAATGGTTGGTGACCACCACATCGGCATGCGCCGCACGACGGCGAGCACCGTGGACCAAACATTTATCAGGGAAAAACGGGCAGAGGCGACGGGCACACTCGCGCGAGGCCGTCGTAAAGTCGGGGCGGTTGACGCTGCGCCACCGAATGCCGAGCGAGTCGAGGTCGCCATCGGCTGATTGGCAGACGTACGCCATAATGACCGCGACCGCCGTGAGCGTGTCCGCCGGATCGCGCTTGGTGGTAATCTCGACCTGGCCTCGGCTCATGCGCTCGAGCTTGCGCAGGCACGGATAGTGGTCATACCCCTTGAGAGCGCAAAATGACAGACCACCGTCCAGTTGCTCGGCAAGTTTTGGCAGCTCATGGTACATGAGCTGGTCGGCAAGATTGTTCGATTTGGTCGCAATACCAACCGTGATGTTGTTACGGCGTGCTGCCTTGGCAAAAGGCACCAGATAGGCCATCGATTTGCCAACGCCCGTGCCCGCCTCAATTACACGATGAGTGCCCGTGACCAGCGCATCGCGGACCTCGAGCGCCATCGCGATCTGCTCATCACGCGGCTCGTAGGTGGGATACATGCGATTGACCAGACCACCTGGCGCATAGTCTGCCTCAATCTCCTCACGACTCGGCATCTTGAGTACCGGCAGTTCATCGGCGTCCACCCGATCGTCGGCGCGATCGGCCTTGAGAACGTCAGCACGAGCGGCGCTGAGAGAGAAGATAGAACCAGGGTTCTGCCCTGCCAAGAACGAGAAGATAGGACGATAGGACCAAGGCACGTCCGGATGCATGTCGGCTAGGCGCGCCATGAGACCCTGGGGCAAGTCGGTGAGCGCCACGAGCAACACGCGCCATACGCCACACAGGGCGTCGACGTCGGCATTGGCACGGTGTGATACCGAGTCGCAGCCAAACAGATCGGCCATAAAAGACAGCTTGTGAGAGGCCAGGCGCGGAAGCGCGATGCGCGACAGCGCCAGCGAATCGATCCAAATATCGCTCACGTTGACGCCGCCTTTGACCGACTCGATAAACGAGCGGTCGAACGTGGCGTTATGTGCGATCACCGGGCAGCCACCGACAAAATTGGCGAGAGCGGCGACGGCCTCAACCGCCGACGGGGCATCTGCCACATCGGCATTTGTAATGCTCGTGAGCTCGGTAATCTCGGCGGGAATCAGCTGCTTGGGATGCACGAAGGTATCGAAGCGGTCGATGACCTCGCGGCCCGAAAGACGGGCCGCCGAGATCTCGATCAGTTCATTGTCCTGCACCGAAAGACCCGTGGTCTCGGTATCGAGGACAATCACATCTTCCTCGATAAGGCCGAAGGACTGCGTTTTGGCGCGGTCGGCAAGCATGGCATAGGAGTCGATGACAAACTGCGGCGTTCCTGACGAAACCGCGTCCTCGATTAGCATGCAATGCCCGCTCGACGAAGACCCATACGGATCAGGCTGTCACAGACCTGCGGGAACGTCATGTCGTCGGTGTGGCGGATCTCATCCGGATACAGCGACGTATCGGTCATGCCGGGAATGGTATTGGTCTCGAGGATAACGGGGCCGTCCTCGCTCACGATAAAATCGCTGCGCGAGATGCCCAGGCAACCGAGGGCCTTGTGAGCGGCACAGGCAAGTTCCTGGGCACGAGCATAGTTCTCGGGTGAAATCTGCGCCGGAATGCGATGGATGTCCGTAGGGTCGACATATTTCACGTCCAGATCGTAGAACTCGCAGTCCTCGGGCTTACGGATCTCGACAATCGGCAGGGCGCGCACGTCATCCTCGCCGTATACGCCAACGGTGATCTCGGTACCCTCGATGCACTTCTCGACCAGCACTTTGTCGCCGTACTCAAACGCCTTGGCGATTGCCGCGGGCAGCTCGGAGGGCTCATGGACCAGGGAAATGCCATAGCTGGAACCGTTGACGGCCGGCTTCACAAAGCAGCGCTCGCCACAAACCTCGACGATATGATCGATATCGACTTCATCGCCCACCTCGAGCGCAAGGCCGGGGGCAATGGGAATGCCCGCCTTGGCGTACAGGAGCTTAGAGACCTCCTTGTCGGCACCGCAGGCGCTGGCAAGCACGCCCGAGGCCGTGTAGGGAATACCCAGGGTCTCCATGGCGCCCTGCATGGCGCCATCCTCACCGCCGGCGCCGTGCATGGCGATAAATGCCACGTCAAAGCCGCCGGTCGCCATGGTTACCATAAAGTCATCAGCGGCCGTGTCAAGCAGCTCCACCGAGGTGTAGCCGGCTTCCTTCAGTGCCACCACAACGTTCTTTCCCGAATTGAGCGAGATCTCGCGCTCGGCGGAATGACCGCCCGCCAAGACCGCTACGTGCATGTTCTCTAGGCTTTTACCCGGCATGGGCAGACTCCTCCTCTATAATTTCTGCAGCTGATACCATATTGTAGCGATACCCTCTACGTTTCCCCAAAATCGAAAGGCTTCCATGAATCCCAGGACTAAATCTCAGGACATTCGCGACTTGAGCCAAAACGATATTCGCGAGCTCGTGGCCGAACTTGGCCAGCCCGCCTTCCGCGCAAAGCAGCTCATCGAATGGGTCTTTGAGAAGAACGTTTGTTCGTTTGACGACATGACCAACCTTCCCAAGGCTTTCCGCGAGCAGCTTAAAGAGGCTTTTGCCTTTGACACGCCGACTGAACTCACCAAGCAGGTTTCCAAAGATGGCTCTCGCAAGTACCTGCTCGAGTACCACGACGGCATTTCCGTCGAGACCGTCGGTATGCCCCGTCGCAACAAGCTTTCCGTCTGCGTTTCCACCCAGGCAGGCTGTGGCATGGGCTGCGCCTTTTGCGCTACCGGTCTCAACGGTCTCAAGCGTTCTCTGACCGCTCAAGAGATCGTCGATCAGGTACTTCATGTATCCAACGACTTTGGCGAGCGCGCCACGAGCGTTGTCTTCATGGGCCAGGGCGAGCCGTTTGCCAACTACGACGAGGTTCTCAAGGCGCTGCGAATCCTCAACGACCCCGACGGCATCGGTATCGGCGCTCGTCACCTCACCGTCTCTACCAGCGGCGTTATTCCCGGTATTCGCAAATTTGCCGACATCCCCGAGCAATTCACGCTTGCCGTTTCCCTGCATTCCGCCATCCAGTCGACGCGCAATAAGCTCATGCCCGGTGTTAAGAAGTACACGCTGCTTCGCCTTCACGAAGCGCTTCAGCTCTACACCGAGAAGACTGGCCGCCGCCCGACCTATGAGTATGCCATGATCGAAGGCGTCAACGATACGAATCCCGAGATGCAGGCGCTCTGCGACTTCTGCGAGGGAACGCTGTGCCACGTTAACCTCATTCAGCTTAACGACATCGAGGGCAGCCCGCTCAAGCCGTCGCCGATTCATAAGGTTGAGGATCTTCAGCGTCGTCTTGAGTCCCGTGGCATCGAGACCACGATCCGTAACTCCCGTGGTAACGATATTGACGCCGCTTGCGGACAGCTGAAGCAGCGCTTCAAAGTTCAGAAGAACGCATAGGGGAGTCGCACCCCAAAACGTTTCATGTGAAACATGAACGACCCCGGTTGCAGAATATGCAAGCGGGGTCGTTTCATTTATTGACCTTAATTTTGAATCAGCTGCTACGATTATGAATCAGCTGCCACTGGTCTCAATTATTAC
>USJQ01000018.1 GCA_900554985.1 uncultured Collinsella sp.
GGTTAGATTTTGGTCAGCTTTTGGTCAGCTGAGCGGCAAGTTCCAGCTGATACGTTTTTGCTACCCAAAAGGAGGCGGTAGCTCATGACCCATTGCAATGACCAGCTCATCGACCAACTGCTCACTCAAGCCGAACAAGAGGGGCGCTGTCTGATTCCCCCGAGCACGGCGATCCGAAAAGCGCTCCTTCGGCGCACCGGCGGCACGGTTGTCTCGCCCATGCCGGGGTTGTTTGCGCGAAAACCGCGCTGGGATGAACTCAACCGAGCGCAACGCCATTGCGAGATTATCCGCGCCCTTGCGATCATCCATCCCGATTGGACGTTCTGCTCGTTTTCGGCAGCTTGCTCGCTGGGGCTCGAGGTCTCGTGGCGACACCTGAACGTCGTGCATGTTTGCAGCTCGACAAAGCCGTCGGCTCGTCCGGGCGCACATATTCAGCGGCACCAGATTGAGCCGGCCGGAGCAATACGCAGAGCCGGCATATCGGTAACGCCGCCAATCCAAACGGTCACAGATTGCCTGCTGCAAACTGGTTTTGCCGACGGCATGCCCATTGCCGATTCGGCGATTTTAAAGCTCGGCCTTGCACGGGAACAGCTGATGGAGGCCGTTGAGCAACGAGCGACTGCCCGCAATGGTCGTGCAATTCGTACTGCTCTCACAACGCTTCGATATGCCGACGCCCGCGCCGAGAGCGGCGGGGAATCGGTCGCCCGAGCCGTCATGATCGAGACGGGCTTTGCGCCCGATTGGCTTCAATACGAGCTGACGGACCCCTTCGATTCGGCCAAGCCCATACGAACGGACTTTGCCTGGGAGCGCCAGGCGCGGGAACTCACGCTGGGCGAGCTCGACGGGCTCATCAAATATACCGACCAGACCATGCTGGCCGGACGCACCACCGCCGAGGCGCTCGTCGCCGAACGACAGCGCGAGGCGCACCTATCGCTCTACGGTCACCCTCTGCTGCGCTTTACCATGAACGAGGTCCGCTCGGCAGGAACGCTCGCCAAAAAGCTGCAGACGGCAGGCATCCGGCAGACCGCGCTACCGACATGGCTCAACGATATTGAGCTGTAGGGGCTACTGAGCTTATGCTCGCCTGCCTACCAAACCGGGACACACTTTCCGGTTGGCAGCACCCGCGGAAACCATGTCCCAGATTGAGTGCTCAAAATGGGATGCGCTTTCCAGATGGCATGCCCAGCGGAAACTGCATCCCGGAATCGATGCTCAGAATGGGGCGCAATTTCCAAGTGAACGACAACCGGAAAGCGCGTCCCGGAATAGGCGCTCGGAATGGGATGCGCTTTCCCGACGAAGCTCCTTGCGGAAAGCGTGTCCCAGAATGAAGACTCAGAATGGGATGCAATTTCCGCCTGAAGACGATTCGGAAAGCGCATCCCATTCTGAGCATCGATTCCGGGTTGCAGTTTCCGGTTGAGGGCTGTTCCGGAAAGTGTGTCCCATTCCAGGCGCGGATTCCGGGATGCACTTTCCGTTTGAAGCTCCAACCGGAAAGCGCATCCCATTCTGAGCGTCGAATCCGGGACACAGTTTCCGCTCCAAACAAAAGGCCCCGGCTCACGATGGAGCTGGGGCCAAAGGCGCAGCTTATACAGTTGATGGCAAGCGCAGACGGCAGTCAGCAATGGCCGTTCGCGCTCCACCCTACCCGCGGTGACGGGCGCGGCTGTACGGCGTATCCACCATGGGCAGATCCGGACGCAGCTTGCCGTCAAACGCACGGTAGGCATTCTGCACGGCGGGCGCCGTGGGGATCGTTGCAATCTCGCCGATGCCCTTGCCACCATATGCCACGGGCAGCAGTTCGTCCTACTCCACGTAGATGGCGTGGATATCCGGAATCTCGGGCGCACGGAACAGCCCGAGTGTGCCGTACCTTGCCTGGGGCACGCAGTCCTTAAGCGGCCAGTCCTCGGTAAGCGCATAGCCCATACCCATGAGCACGCCGCCTTCGATCTGACCCTGAATGGAGATGGGGTTGACCACCTTGCCGGAATCGTGCGCGGCATAGACCTCGCTCACGCGGCCGTCGTCGTCCAAAATGACCACATGCGTGGCAAAGCCGTAGCAGATGTGGCTCTTGGGGTTGGGAACGTCGGCACCCAGCTTGTCGGTCGGCTCCAGGTACACGTAGCCAAACTCGCATCCCTCGAGCGCCTTGATGGCGGTCGCAGGATCCTGAGGATGCATACCCTGACCGGCGACGAGCTCCTGCGTGCGCAACTGATAGGCGCGACCGTCGTCGTACTCGATCTTGACGCCGTCGCCATGCGCGCTCACGGGAGTATCGGGTGCGGGCTTACCGGCCTCGATGCCAACCATGGCATCGCGCAGCAGGAAGGCGGCGCCGCGCACGGCCTCGCCGGTCACGACCGTCTGACGCGAGCCAGACGTGGTGCCGGAGTCGGGAGCGTTCTCGGTGGAGCACTCGCCATTGGCGATGCAGCCCAGCGGCAGACCGCAGGCCTCGGCAACGTCCTGCAAAAAGACGGTGTTGCAGCCCTGGCCGATGTCGGACGTGGCGGCATAGACCACAGCCACGCCGTTCTCGACGCGAATCTTGCAGCGGCCGGCATCGGGCAGGCCCACGCCCACGCCGGCATTCTTCATGGCGCAGGCAATGCCGGCGTGGCCGGGATGCGCGTAGTAGGCATCCTTGACCTCGAGCAGCGTCTCCTTAAGCGCCGTGGAGCAGTCGGCAATCTGGCCGTTGGGCAGAACCTCGCCCGGCTCGATGGCGTTTCGGTAGCGAATCTCCCACGGATCCAGGCCAACCTTCTCTGCCAGCAGGTCGATCAGGCTCTCGAGCGCAAACTCGGACTGGCAAACGCCAAAGCCTCGGTACGCGCCGGCGGGCGGGTTGTTGGTGTAGTAGCCAAAGCCGCGAATGTCGGTGTTCTGGTACTTGTAGGGGCCGACGGCATGCGTACAGGCGCGCTCGAGCACCGGGCCGCACAGCGACGCGTAGGCGCCGGTGTCAAAGTTGATCTCGCAATCCAGGCCGGTAAAGTTGCCCTCGGCGTCGCAACCCAGCGTAAAGGTACCGTCCATGGCATGGCGCTTGGGATGGAAAGCGAGCGACTCGGCACGCGTGAGCTTGCACTTCACAGGACGCTGGAACTTATATGCGGCGAGCGCGGCCAGGTGCTGGACCGAAACGTCCTCCTTACCGCCAAAGCCGCCACCCACGAGCATGGTCTCGACGACCACACGCTCGGGTTCGCTATCCCAGCCAAACATGTGGGCGCACTCTTTGCGCGTATCGTAGGCACCCTGGTCGGTCGACTGCACCTTGACGCCGTTCTTGTACGGGAAGGCGACGGCGCACTCGGGCTCCAAGAAGGCATGCTCGGTAAAGGGCGTGGTAAAGCGCTGCGTCACGGTGAACGCGCTCTCTGCCAGCGCCTTGGCGGCGTCGCCGCGCGTCACGTGACGGCTCTGGCACACGTTGTCCTTGAGCTCCACCGTGTTGCCAAAGGCAAAGAAACTGTCGTGCAGGCGCGGGGCGTCGGCAGCCCTGGCCTCGACAATGTTACGCACGGGCTCCAGCGGCTCGTAATCGATCTTTACGAGCTTCTTGGCCTTCTCGAGCGTCGCCTCGTCCTCGGCAACCACCAGCACAATGGCATCGCCCACGCAGCGGGTGATATCGCCCTGGGCGATCATGACGTCCCAATCCTGGATAAGGTGGCCGACCTGGTTGACCGGCACATCCTCGGCGCGCAGGATGCCCACCACACCGGGCAGGGCCTCGGCCTTGGAGGTGTCGATGGAAAGCACACGGGCGCGCGGATACTTGGAGCGCACGGCGCTGGCATAGGTCAGGCCCGGCTGATCGAGCTCGTCGATGTCATCGGGGTACTTGCCCTCGCCGAGCACCTTCTTGCGCACGTCGATACGGAAGGCGCGCTTGCCCACGCCGTAGTCGTCGCCGCGCTCCAGGTCCTCGTCGATCTGCTTTTCGCCGCGGAGCACCGCAGCGGCCAGCGAAATGCCCTCAATAATCTTCTTGTAGCCGGTGCAGCGGCAGACGTTGCCGCGGATGGCGTACTTGATCTGCTCCTCGGTGGGCTCGGGGTCCTCGGCGATCAGCGCCGCGCCTGCCATGACCATACCGGGGATGCAAAAACCGCACTGCACGGCGCCCACGGCGCCAAAGGCGTACACAAAGGCCTCGCGCACGTCCTCGGGCAGGCCCTCGACAGTCACGATGTTGCGGCCGGCGGCAAGGGCGGTGGTCAGCACGCAGGCCTTGACGGCCGCACCGTCCACATGAATGGTGCAGGTGCCGCAAGCACCCTCGGAGCAGCCGTCCTTGGCGGAATGGATGTGCAGGTCGTCGCGCAGGTAGCGCAGCAGCGGTTTGTTTTGGGTCGTCGTGTGCTCGACGCCGTTAACGGTAAAAGTGAATTCCTGTGCCATGGTGATTCCCTTCTACACGCCGGCGGCGATGCCGGTGCGGTCGTGGATGGCGCCATGCGGGCAAACGACGGCGCACATGCCGCACGACAGGCAGTCCGCACCGTCGATGTGGGCACAGTTGTCCTCGATGCGGATAGCGCCGGCAGGGCATTTTTTGGCGCACATGCCGCAACCGATGCAGCTCGTGTCGCAAATCTTGCGGGCGATGGCGCCCTTATCGGTGTTGTTGCAGCGCACCAGGATGTTCTGGTAGCCGGGAACAAAGGCAATCACGCGCTGCGGGCACGCCATGCCGCACAGGCCACAGCCCGTGCACTTGGAGCGGTCCACGCGGGCGATGCCATCAATCAGTGCAATGGCGCCGTGGGGACAGGCCGTGACACAGGCGCCACAGCCAATGCAGCCTTCGCTGCAGCGGGCGTCGCCGCCTGCGGAGGCGCAACCGCTTCCGCAGGCAACGTAGGCCACGTTATGTTGAATGGATTTGGCCATAAGAGACTCGCCTATTTCTTAAGGAGATACGGATAGCTGTCGCGCACGGCCTTGATGGTCAGGCGGACGGCCTCGGGCAGACCGGTGTTGACGGCATCGACCGAGACGGTGCGGACCGTGCCGGCGACGCGGACCTTAAAGTGGTCCTCGTCCACTGCCAGGAAGCCCTCGTTCTCGGAGTTCTCCATGTCCTGATCGCTCCAGAACAGGGTGAGCTTGTCCTTGTAGGGACGACCCTCCTGGTAGGGGCAGAACACGGCGCAGTTGCCGCACTCGTTGCACATGCCGTCGATGTGGACGACCTGATGCTTGGCCAGGCCCGGCACCTTAATTGCCACGTTGGCGCGGTTGGGGCACACATCGCAGCAGACCTCGCACACCGAGCCGCAGCCCAGGCAGCGGGTCTTGGTGCAGTTGCGCTTGTCGCGGCACAGCGATCCCTTGCGCTCGTAGCAGGTGTCCTCGCGGCCGGCCTGCTCGTTGCAGTCGGCGTACTTGTTAAAGTCCACGCCGGCAATGGCACGGGCGACCTCGGCGGCGTCGGCGATAGCCTCGACCACGGTAGCGGGACCGCGGCGGCAGTCACCGGCAGCCCAGACGCCCTCGACGCCGGTGGAGGTGGCGGCAAGGCGGCCGCGACGGTCGTGCTCGACGCCCGCGGCGTCGTACAGGCTGGCATCGATGCCCTCGCCCACGGCGCAGATCACCGTGGTGGCGGAAAGCTCGACGGTCTCGCCCGTGGCGACGGGGCTGCGACGGCCGCTTGCATCCGGCTCGCCAAGTTCCATGACGTCGCAGGTCAGCACGGCGCCGTTGAGCGCCTTGGGCGCCAGCAGCTCGCAGAACTCAACGCCGTCGGCAAGAGCAAGATCGAGCTCTTCCTCGTCGGCGGGCATCTGCTTCTTGGTGCGGCGATACACCAGGCGCACGTTCTTCACGCCAGCAAGGCGCTTGGCCACGCGGGCCGCGTCCATGGCGGTGTTGCCGGCGCCGATGACCACGACGTCCTCGCCCAGCTCGAGCTTCTCGCCCTTCTTGGCGGCCTCGAGGAACTCCAGCACGTCGAGCTCGGCACCCTCGCCCAGGCCCGCAGAGCCGGGCATCCAGGCACCAGTGGCCACGACCTGGGCCTTGAGCTCGTCAATGGACTCCACGCGGGCGTTGAGCTGCACCTTGGCGCCAAAGGCCAGACAGAGCTCGGCATCGTGGGAGATATCGTCGCTCGCGATACGGAACTCGGGGATCACGTGACGGACCACGCCGCCGAGAGAGTCGCGGGCCTCGAAGATAGTGACGGGCACGCCGGCGCGCGTCAGGAAGAACGCCGTCGCCAGACCGGCCGGGCCGCCGCCGATAACGGCAACGTTGCGCTCGGCGTCGTTGGCAATGGCCTGGGCGCGCAGCTTGGGCAGCACGGCGGTCATGGCCTCGCGGGCGGCCTTGAGCTTGCTGGCGCGAATCTGGGCGCCCTCGGGCTCGTAGAATGCACGCTCGCAGGCACGGCCGCAGGGATGCGGGCAGATGGTACCGGTAATGAACGGCAGGGCGTTGCGCTCGATGATGATGTTGAGCGCGTCCTCGTAGCGGCCCTCGTCAACAGCCGCCAGATAGGCAGGGATATCCTGCTGGATGGGGCAGCTCGTACGGCACGGCGTGGTAAAGCAGTCGGAAAGCGGGCTCTTGCCAGCGACCTTGCGGTCGGGCAGCGGGCGCAGCGGCTTCTTGTAGAGCGGGTTGGTGAGTGAGTCGGTCTGGATCGCGGTCACGGCCTCGAGAGAGACGCCCGCGAACGGCTTGCCGTCCAGATCGGTAAACTCGCCGGCCATCTGGCTAAAGCGCTCGTAGCCACCGGGCTTGAGCACGTCGGTCGCCAGGGTGACGGGCCAAATGCCGGCGTCATACAGGGCACGGATGTTGTAGACCGTGGCACCACCGGAGTAGCTGATGCGCAGCTTGCCGTCAAACTGCTCGGTAATGCGGCGGGCGGCCTCGATGGTCAGTGAGAACAGCGAACGGCCGGACATGTACATCTCGGTGGAAGGCAGCTCGTTCCTCGTCACGTCGACGGGGAACGTGTTGGTCAGCTTGACGCCGAACTCCAGACCGCGCTCGGCGCACAGGGCAATCAGGCGCTCGAACATGGGCACGGCATCGGCCCACTGCAGATCCTCGCGGAAGTGCGTGTCATCAAAGACGATGTAATCAAAGCCCAGCTCGTTCAGGCGCTGGCGGGCAAACTCATAGCCCAACAGCGTGGGGTTACACTTGATGTAGGTGTTAAGGCCCTTCTCGGTGATGAGGTAGGTCGCGATGCGCTCGATCTCGGCAGGCGGGCAGCCGTGCAGGGTAGACTCGGTGATGGAGTTGGAGACGCGCGCCGGGATGGACTCGACAAACGCAGCGTCGACATGCTCAAACTTGTCCAGGTTGGCGAGTGCCCATGCGCGGCACTCGTTCCAGACGTCGGAGCCGCTGGCGTCCTTCATGCCCTCGATGTAGGCGTCGACCTTGGGGCTCTTGATGCCCTCGAGGTCATAGCCCACGGACATGTTGAAGACAAAGCCGTCCGGGCTACCCAGGCCGTACTCGCGAGCGATCAGGTGGCAGGCGAACCATGCCTTCACGTACTCGGCAAAGGCCTGCGGAACCTCGAGCTCGGTCGACCATTCGCAGTTGTAGCACTCGTCCTGCGCCACGATGCAGGGCTTGTTCACACACTTGGAGAGCTCCTCGCCGTCCATAACCTGGACGGTCTTGAGCTCAAAGAAGCGGGAACCAGCCACATAGGATGCCACGATGTTCTGGGCCAGCTGCGTATTGGGACCGGCGGCCGGGCCAAACGGAGTCTCGATGCGCTCGTCAAAAATGGGAAGCGCACCCTCCTGGTTGGTCGTGACCATCTTGCGCACGCCAAAGATGGCGTCCTGGGTCTTATGCTCCTCGATAATCCAGTTCATCAGCTGCGAAAACGGGATCGGCCTCATGATGTCGCTCATAGTGAGCTCCTCTCTGTAACGCCCGGCGAGACCGCGCGGCGGGCGCAAATACGGTGTAGCGCTAGCACAGCGCCGGCGACCCCGCGGAGGCCGCCTATACGCGCGTCGGATGCGGCGAAACATCCGACGCGCGCGAAACTACTTGTGAATTAGTAGGCGCGATCGTTGAGCGTGCTCCAGAGCTTCTTGGACTCAGCCATGGTCCACGCGTTGATCTTGTCCTCATCAATGCCAACGAACTCGCGATCCTTGTACAGGACGCGGCCGTTGATGATGGTGGTGCGGCAGTTTTTGCCCATCATGCCAAAGAGCATGTGGCCGTCGATGTTCTCCTCGCTCAGCGGCGTAAAGGGCTTGTAGTCCATAACGATGACGTCGGCGGCAGCGCCGGCCTCGAGCACACCGAGCTTGCGGTCGAAGTACTTGCTCGCCATCTTGGCGTTGTTCTCGAACAGCATGGTCATGGCCTCGCACCAGCCCACGTTGGGCATGGCGGCGTTGTGGCGCTGAATGATCAGGAAGACCTTGAGGCTCTCGAGCATATCGTGAGTGTAGGCGTCGGTGCCCATGCACACGGGGATGCCGCGGCGGAAGAACTCGAGCACGGGGGCGCAGCCCACGGCGTTGCCCATATTGGATTCGGGGTTGTTGACGAGCCAGGTACCGGACTCCTTGACGATATCCATCTCGGCAGGCGTCACGTGGATGCAGTGGCCGAGCATGGTGTCGGGACCCAGCAGGTTGTGCTGCAGCAGGCGCTCGACGGGGCTGATGCCACCGCGGTTGAGGCGGGAGTCCCACACGTCATTCATGCCCTCGCACACATGGATGTGGAAGCCGGTCAGACCGTTGTTGGCCTCGGCCATCTTGTCCATGGTCTCGTCCGAAAGCGTAAAGGTGGCGTGACCGCCAAACATGGTGGCGATCATGTGGTTGTCGTTATCGCGACGCTCCTTGGCGGCCCACTGGGCAAACTCGGCGTTCTCGGCAATGGCCTGGTCGCATTTTTCCTGACCGCGGCGGTCGGAGACCTCGTAGCACAGGCACGAACGCATGCCCAGCTCCTGAGCTGCATCCTTAATGGTAAAGAGGCTGCCTGGGATCTCGCAGAAGCTCGCGTGGTGATCGAAGATCGTTGTGACGCCATCGCGGATGGAGTCAAGAATCGTGGCATAGGCGCTGGCCTTGGTGCCGTCGAGCGTCAGGTTGTCATCGATCTTCCACCACTGCTGCTCAAGATTCTCCAGGAAGTTGGTGGGGTTGCAGCCCTTAAGCGCAAGGCCGCGGGCCAGACCCGAGTAGATGTGGGTGTGGCAGTTGATGAGTCCGGGCATGATGAGGTTGCCCTGGGCGTCGACGTACTCGGCATCAGGGTACTTGGCCTTGAGCTCGCGCTCGGGGCCTACTTCGACGATCGTATCTCCGTCAATGGCGACCGCACCGTTGGGAATGAACGGGGTCTGAGAATTGCGGGTAAAGACAGAACCGTTAGCGACCAGAAGCATGAATGCTCCCTTCAACATCAGAGGCGGGGTTTGACACCTCTGACATAGCGGAAGTGCGAAGCGCCGGCCTACACCGGAAACGGGCCCTCTCCCGTCAACGCTTCACCAAAGGGGCAAGCCCTTTGAAGTGCGGCCTATCGCCGCATGGCGTCGGCGGACGAGGCGATACGTCCGCCGACGAATAGCACCGAATTGGTTACTTCTTGCTCTCGGGCAAGACCAGATCCACGGCAGCGTCCTTGGCGGCATCGATGTGCTGAGCCACGACCGGCGTCTGCGGAAGGATCAGATTAAGGACAATGGCCATGATTGCGGTGGGGGTTACGGCATTGGAGCCGATGACGGTGGACACCCAGGCGGGCATACCCTCGCCGGCAAGGCAACCGCTGGCCATCCAGATACCCAGGCCAAAGACGACGGAGGTGCCGACGATGGTGGTAGTGCGCTGCGTGAGGCCCTCGCGGGTGAACATGCGCACGCCATTCATGGTGATGGTGCCAAAGACGCCGACGGTCGCGCCGCCGATGACGGGCTGCGGGATAGCGGAAACGACGGCAGAGAGCTGCGGGAACAGACCGGCAATGGCAAAGACGGCCGCGATGATCACAAAGACCCACTTGTTGACGACCTTGTTGGAGCAGATGATGCCCACGTTCTGGCCAAGGGCGCTGGTGGGAAGACCGCCCAGCAGGCCGCCGACCATAGAAGTGAGGCCCTGGGACACGATAGCGCCGGAGAGCTCGCGCTCGGTGGGCATACGGTCGATGGAGCCCAGGCAGGCGGCGGAGACGTCACCGATAACCTGGATGGCAACCATGGGGAACACGACGGCGAGGGTAATGCAGACCTCGGGATCAAACTCGAGCGCGTAGGGCATGAGCTTGGGAAGGGCGAAGACCTGAGCGGTGGCGACGCTGGAGAAGTCGATCATGCCAAAGGGGATGGAGACGATCATGCCAACGATCATGCCAAAGAACACGGATCCCAGCTTGAGCGTGCCCTTGCCAAAGTTGGCGAGCGCAAAGACCACGGCGAAGGTGATAAGAGCGACGCACCAGGCCTGCGGGGTGCCCCACAGTGGCGTACCCATACCGCCGGCCATATACTTGACGGCCGTGGGATACAGCGAAACGCCGATGGAGAAGATGACCGTACCGGTCACGACGGGTGGGAACAGCCACTTAATCTTGCTGTAGGCCAGACCAAAGAGGACCGCGACGGCACCGCCGACAATCTCGCCGCCCAACAGCGCGCCAAAGCTAAAGCCCGAGGCGCCCATGGCCTGCAGGGCCGGGAGGAACGCGAACGAAACGCCCATGACGATGGGCAGGCCGCCGCCGATGCGACGGAAGGGGGCAAAGTCCTGAAGGGCCGTGTCGATCGCCGAAAGAATGAGCGCGACCTGGATGATGTCGGTGCTCTGCTGGCTATTAAAGCCGTAGACGCCGGCCATGATGACAGCCGGGGTGATGATGCCGGCAAACGATGCCAGTACGTGCTGAAGGGCACACGGGATCATTTCCTTAACGGGAGGCATGCCTTCACGAGTGAACAGGGCTTCAGTGCCGTTCGTAACCGTCTCCTGGGTCATTTGACCACCAATCCTCGAAATAGTTGTTTTCGCATCTAACGCCCTATTGTGACGCAGTGCGGGGTTGAGGTTGTGCCTTCGTTGCATATCGTATTAAAGATGATTCTCATTCTCAATA
>USJQ01000019.1 GCA_900554985.1 uncultured Collinsella sp.
AACTGCCCAGAAGACAGCGCCGCCGATAGACGGGCTCCAGAGCCTCTGCCCCCGTCATCGGGTCCGTCGCCTGTGCGCCTGTTTTCTGGTCTGTCTGCACCTTTTTTCACCTTTTCCATTCAAATGTTTTCCTGGAAATCATGTTTCCATTCCCTGACTTTTATTATACGGGGCGGGGATTTCTTTTACAAGTAGCAAGCGCCTGCTCGATCAGGGCATTAAGCGCCTTCGTCTGCTCCGGGGATGTGACCGCGCCTACGATCGGCTCTCCCACGATGTTGCCGTTCTGGTCGATCACATAGGTGGTCGGGAACGAGTACAGGTTGGAGGTGAACTTTCCGGCCTCGCTGTCCGACTTAAACCAGATGTTTTTATACGTCACGCCCTTCTTGGAAAGCACGTCCTTGGCATCGGCCACCTCGTCTTTTTTGCCGTCGAGCGTAAAGGAATTAACGCCCACGACCTGGCCGCCCTTCTCGGCAAGCTCCTTGTTGAGCTTCTCCAGATCGCCCAGCTCTCCCACGCACGGCTTGCAGGTGGTAAACCAGAAGTTCATGACGGTGACCTTGTTCTTGGAGAACAGCTCGTCGCTGTTTACATCGTTGCCGTCCAAGTCCTTGCCCTTAAAGCTGGGGAACTTCGTCTCCCCGCTCTCGCCGTTGGTCATGCCTGCGGTCGAGGCATCAACACTCTCCCCCTCGCCGGGCGTGCTGCCGCATCCGGGGAACTCCTTCTCCAGCGCCATGAGCTTGTCCTCGATCTCCTTGACCTGCTGCGCGCCGGCCTTAAGCGTCTTAAGCTCGTCAGCCGCAAACTGATCCTTGGCGCCCTCGATGGTATCGAGCAAGAAGTCGCCGTAGTTCTTGCCGTCCTCAATCATGGGAGTGTCTTTGTTGGCCGCAAGGAACACCTTTTCCCATAGGGCGTTATCGCTCGCAAAGATCTCGTTTTCCTTTTGCAGCAGCTGCTGGTACAGCTTGGCCGCCTCCTCGGCGCTCGACGGCTTTTGTGCCACAAGCTCGGCAATCTGCGCATCGCCGCTCGTGGCATCCTTCGCGTCGCCCTTGGGGGCAGAGCACGCCGCGAGAGTCAGCGCCAGCACGGGCAGCATCAACAAGGCCGCAATTTTTGACAGTTTCATGGTTCCTCCGTTTATATCGAAACTTATATAGGTACCTATTTGTTTTCGCAGGCCTGCGTGGGCTGCGTGGGCTTGTCGCCCGTCACACCCAGCCCGTAGCGAAAGCTAATAGCATCGACGGGGCACGCGCCCACGCATTTGCCGCAACGAATGCACTCGGCATGGTCGGGCGTACGCGTAACGTCCACGTCCATCTGGCACACCCTGGCGCACTTGCCGCACGAGACGCATTTACAATGATCGACCTGAATCCCCAGCAACGACACCTTGTTCATGAGTGCATAAAATGCGCCGAGGGGGCAAATCCATTTACAGAAGGGGCGGTAGAACAGCACGCTCAGCACCGCAACCACAATGAGGATCGCGAGCTTCCAGGTAAAGAGCTTTCCCAGCGCGGAGCGGATTCCCGTATCCATGATGGACAGCGGAATCGCGCCCTCGAGCACGCCCTGCGGGCATATGTACTTGCAAAAGAACGGGTCGCCCATACCCACATCGTTAACCACCAAGACGGGCAGCAGCACCACGGCAAACAGTAGCACGGCATACTTGATGTACGTGAGCGGCTTGAGCTTTTTCGTGGAGAGCTTTTTGCTGGGAATCTTATGCAGAAGCTCTTGCAGCCATCCAAACGGACACAAAAAGCCGCATACAAAACGCCCCAGCAGCACGCCGATTAGAATGAGCGTTCCGGTGACGTAATACGAAAAGCTAAACTTAGACGAGCCCACCACCGACTGAAACGACCCGATGGGACACGCACCTGAGGCCGCCGGACACGAGTAGCAGTTGAGCCCCGGCACGCAGACGGCTTTGCCCGCTCCCTGGTAGATGCCGCCCTTGGCAAAGTTAGGCAGGTGAATATTGGTCGCAAGCGTCGCCGCCGCCTGAATCAATCCACGAAATCGCGCCAAAAGATGCGATGCAGTGTTTTTTCTTTTATCCAATTCCGATACACTCCAAGCACAGCCTGATTGCCTTGGCCAGCACGGCATCCGCTTCGCCGCGCATAATTCCAAAGCCAACCATGGCTACCCCAACGATCAGCAAAGCCACCTGCGCCACAGGCTTAATCGCTTTGAACAATCTGACCACTCCTTTCGTTTCGCGACCCATTGGACCATACCGACTATAAAATCCGTGTTAAGCGTGAATGACTATGCAAGGAGAACGTTATGCGCATCTTGGTCATCGAGGACGAGCGGGCACTGTGCGATGCGATCGCACGCAGCCTGCGCAACTTGGCCTATAGCGTCGACTGCTGCTACGACGGGCAGCAGGCCCTCGATCTGCTCGATGTCGAGACCTTTGATCTTGTCGTGCTCGACCTCAATCTCCCCCATGTCGACGGCATGACCGTGCTCAGGCAACTCAGGACAACTGATTGTGAGACCAAGGTGCTTGTGCTCTCGGCACGTGGCGAGGTCTCCGACAAGGTAGCGGGGCTCGATGCGGGCGCCAACGACTACCTCACCAAGCCGTTCCATCTTGACGAGCTGGCGGCACGTATACGCAGCCTCACGCTCAGGCGCTTTACGCAAAGCGACGTTGTTCTAACCTGTGGATCGCTGAGCTTTGACACCAAGGCGCGCCTCGCCACAGTGGGCGACGAGATCCTGTCCCTCACACGCAAGGAGACCGGCATCTTGGAATACCTGATGCTTAACCAGGGGCGGCCGGTGAGCCAGGAAGAGCTTATCGACCACGTATGGGACAGCAGCGTCAACAGCTTTAGCAACGCGACCCGCGTGCACATCTCGTCGCTGCGCAAAAAGCTGCGCGGCGCGTTGGGGCACGACCCCATCCGCAACCGAATCGGCGAAGGCTACGTTATGGAGGACGGCAAATGAAGCGGCTGTCGCTGCAGTGGCGCATCACGTTGATGACGGCACTGCTGATATGTTCGACCTGCGTACTTATGAATTGCCTGGTTGGCTACTCCGGCATGCGCTACATGGACTCGATCGGCAATGAACTATCGGCGCACAGCAAGGTGGAGGCGGCCTCGCCCAGCTCATTTGACCCGACAAACAAAGAGCTCGACGACGCGCTGACCATCGTCGTGAACGACGCCCAAGAATCGTTTGGCGCGACGAGCTGGTATATAACTGCGGCGGTGACGCTGCTCGGCGGCGTGCTGGCCTACTTTGTAAGCGGACATGCGCTGCGGCCGTTGCGCTTCTTTGCGACGCAAGTCGAGAGCGTGCGGCCCGACAACCTCGCCGACACAAAAATCAGCGAGGACGTGCCCTCTGAACTCAGGCGCTGCAGCGCGTCGTTTAACGACATGATTGCCCGCCTTGACGAGGGATTTTCCGCACAAAGACAGTTTACGGGCAATGCGGCGCACGAACTGCGCACGCCGCTTGCGCTCATGCAGGCCCAGGTTGAGCTGTTTTGCGCCGAGCACCCCGACGTCGACGCCGATACAGCGAGCCTGCTCGGGCTGCTGCAGGAGCAGACCGAGCGAATGACGCACATGACAAAGACCCTGCTCGAGATGAGCGAGCTGCGCAGTGTCCCTTGCAACGATGTGATTGACCTAGCGCCGATGATCGAAGAAGTGCTCACGGACCTGGCACCCCTTGCCGAGCAAAAAGACATCACGCTTACAAGCGGGGGCGACGCGCAAACAATCGGCAGCGACACGCTGATCTATCGGTTGCTGTTCAACTTGACCGAAAACGCCATACGCTATAGCGCGCCCAACTCGACCGTGCAAATCAACGCCTGCGCCGAAGGCGACCGCGTGCTGCTACGCGTGCGCGACCAGGGACCGGGCATTCCCGAGCAATACCAGACGAGCATCTTCCAACCCTTCTTTCGCGTCGACAAATCGCGCAGCAGGGCATATGGCGGCGTGGGGCTGGGGCTTGCACTGGTCTGGGAGATTGCCTCACTCCACGGCGGCTCCATCGAGGTCGAAGAGAGCTCGGAGCGCGGAACGACCATGCTCGTAACCCTTCCTGCACACAACATCGAAGATGTGACAAAGGGACAGTCCCTTTGTCACATCTGAAGATGCACGAAATTAGGCGAAGCGCCAGCAAAAAGCCCCCGCTTCCAAACGGAAACGGGGGCTAGGTGAGTTAGTTTACTCCCACTCGACCGTGCCAACGGGCTTCGGCGTGAGGTCGTAGCAAACGCGGCAAATACCGGGGACCTCGGCGGTCACGCGAGCGGTAATGCGCTTGAGCAGCGCCCAGTCGAGCTCAGGCACCTCGGCGGTCATGACGTCGACGGTGTTGATGCAGCGAATGATGCAGGGCCAGTCGTAGGCGCGCTTGCCCTCGCGCACACCGGTGGCGCGGAAGTCGGGTACCACGGCAAAGTACTGCCAGATGGTCAGACCGGCCTTGTCGATCTCCTCGCGGACGATGGCGTCGGCCTCGCGCAGCGCCTCGAGACGGTCGCGGGTGATGGCGCCAAGGCAGCGGACGCCCAGGCCAGGACCGGGGAACGGCTGACGCTCAACCATGTTCTCGGGCAGGCCGAGCTCGCGGCCCACGACGCGCACCTCATCCTTGTACAGCAGTTTAACGGGCTCGCAGAGCTCAAACTGCAAGTCCTCGGGCAGGCCGCCAACGTTGTGGTGAGCCTTCACGCCGTCCTGGGACTCCAGAATGTCGGGGTAGATGGTGCCCTGGGCAAGGAAGCTGACCTCGTCGCCAACCTTGCGGGCCTCCTCCTCAAACACGCGGATGAACTCGGCGCCGATGATCTTACGCTTGGCCTCGGGCTCCTCAACGTCCACGAGCTTGCCCAAGAAACGATCGGTGGCGTCAACGTAGACCAGGTTGGCGTCCATCTGGTTCTTAAAGACGTCGATGACCTGCTCGCTCTCGCCCTTGCGCATGAGACCGTGGTTCACATGCACGCAAATGAGCTGCTTGCCAATGGCCTTGATCAGCAGGGCCGCGACAACAGAACTGTCGACGCCGCCGGAAAGGGCCAGCAGGACCTTGTTGTCGCCGATCTGCTCGCGGATTGCGGTGACCTGCTCGTCGATGAACGCCTGGGCAAGTTCGGGAGTGGTGATACGCACCATATCGTCGGGACGCTTGTTGGGATCCATGCAGGGCTCCTTTTCGATTCGATGGAACGCGCCGCGCATATGCAAACGCGCTGTCATATGTCCTCATTATATGCAGAGCGAGGTTCGTTTCCCATCGCTGCGACGGAGCTTTTTGCAGGGGCGGCAGTTTTTCCTTATGCCAAGGTCAGCTAGGCTTCGGTAGCCACCTTAAGAGCATCGCCAATAGACTCTTCCTTTATGCGTTCGGCATAATCGTAGGCGATACCCACAAATTCCAGTTCCGGGCAACAGGAGTAAAATGGCTGCTATTGTTGTCAGCTGTTGGGAGATGGAAGATGGACTGCGATGGCTACCCATGCGTTCCCATGCCGTTGATGTGCACTGCCTTTGTGCCGGGGCAGATTGACGCTGCGGTTGCAGGCATTTCCGACCCCGATTCGCGCGCCATTGCCACGGCAGAAGCGCTGTACTTTCGCGGACAGGCCACCCTCGCTGCCAAGACGGCGCGCCCCTATCTTGACGTCACCGATCCCGCGCTGCGCTATTCCGCATGCTTTATCTGCGGATACGCCAGTCTGTCGCTCAACCGTATCGCCGACGCCCGCCGGTGCCTTGCGGGCATCCTCGATACGCCGGCCGACGAGGAATCGCCCGCCGTCCACGCCACGCATATCCTGTTCGCCTCGGCCGCGAGCGTCCTGCTGCACTTGCCTTCCCCGTATTCTGCCGAAGAGTTTTATCCACTTGCGGCGCACCTACCCGAAGGCCTGCGACTGTTCGCCAGCTACGTGATGGCGCACGCCTTGTATCTGCGCGGCGAATACGGCCGCAGCCTGGGCATGGCGGAAAACGCCCTAATTATGAAACAGGGAAGCTATCCCATCTCGGAACTGTTCCTGCACCTGGCAGCTTCCATGGCATGCATGAGCCTCAAGGACATCGACGCCGCAAAAGCGCATTTTGGAGCCGCTTGGGACATTGCGCGCCCCGACGGCCTTATCGAGCTCATCGGCGAACACCACGGCCTTTTGCAGGGACTCATCGAGGCATGCCTAAAATCGCAATACCCTGACGATTTCGCACGCATCATCGAGATTACGTATCGATTCAGCTACGGCTGGCGGCGCATCCACAACCCCGATTCGGGCGAGGACGTGGCTGACGACCTGACGACCACAGAGTTCACCATGGCCATGCTCGCCTGCCGCGGATGGACCAACGCCGAAATCGCTCGTCATATGGGTGTGTCGCCAGGTACCGTTAAAAATCGACTGTCCAACGTGTATGCAAAGCTTGGCATCGGCACGCGCACTGAGCTGGTCGCGCATATGCTGCGTTAGCAGCCAGACTGCCTAGCGCGGCACGTGCGCCCCGGAGCCCCGGCGCTTCACTCGCTCAAATTGGACATTTTGGCCCTCGGACGGCACTACCGTGACAGGATGCCTTCTCGCAAAATTGGATTATTTCCACCGATACCTGCGGGATGGGAGCCAAAGATGCTTGATCGCCGTTCGTTACTTGTTGCCGGAGCGTCCTCGCTGGCGAGCATTATGTTGCCGCGCGTGCCGGGAAGCGCAAACGCCTTCATACTGCCGTTCGCTCCCACCGAGGCATACGCCGATGAAGATGATCCCTTCAAGGTCTTGGTGCTCTCGCGCACCATGTTTGGTGTGGTCGTAGTCGACGTCGCCAACAAGAATACGCCCATCACGGGTGCCCAGGTCACGCTCACATCGCGCTATGCCGTAGGCAAGCAGCTAACCGCCACGACCGATGACGAAGGCACGGCCATCTTTGAGGTCGCCCCTCTTTCGGAAGGCTACGTGGACGAGGCAACGCTCCTTGACGCGTACGACTTTAACGGCGGCATCTCCATTAGCATGGCGGGCTACCGTGATGTCGAGATTCCCCTTGCGCGTATCCAGGGCGGCACCGCCATAACCGCACCCACACGTCCGCTTTCCGACGGCGAGCCGTACTTCCGCCAGCTCACGTTCGACGAATGGGACATCCAGTACGCCGACGCCACGTTTATGGCAATGCCAGTGGACGAAGCAGCAAACGACCAGCCCGACACGCACGCTTTTACCGTGCAGGCTCATCTGCCGCAGGGCGGGCAGGCAACATTGCATATCAATAAAGTGATGCCCGCTGCGGGCAGCTCAACCGAAACCGTCACGCAGATTGGTCAGATCAAGGCCAGCACATCGGGCGCGGATAGTCTGGCGACGTTCACACTCGAAGACAAGTTCCTCGATGCAGCGTCGAGCCTTCTGGAAGAAGGATGCAAGCTGCGCTTTGTCCTCGACTACCAGGGCAAAACCTACACACTCTCCTCCCCCATGGCCGTTGTCACTGCGCCGGCGGCAAAGGCGGAATCCGGATCGACCACTATCGTCCCCACCACCATGGACCAAGAGGTCACTCCGTTTGATTTCCCCGCGGCGTTTCCCGGCATCGGCGGCAATAAGTTCACGTGTTGGATGCCCACATTTCCGATCCTCTTCGATTTCTCGTTTGCTGGATACGTGCTGTTTGGCGGAGGATACAAACCGGCCAGCTATATGAACGATTCGGGCAACCCTGATCCGGAATACTGGAAGAAATCGCCGCGTGAGTCGGGCGCCAAACAGGCAAACCGCTACCTCGACGAGATGGAGGGGAAGTGGAATCAGTACAAGAGGATGAGTGCCGGTTCGGGCACCGATCCAAGAAACACCAAGCTCCTTCGCCACCATTGCACGCCGCTGTTCACGATGGATATCGCCACACAGCTGTACGGCTCGCTCGCCTACGATTGGGTGGGCAAAACCTGGGGTAACAACAACGACCCCGCATACGGCAATATTAAGGCCCTCTTCCAGGTAAGAACCGACCTCAATTGGACCGAGCAGTTTACTCTAGGACCGGTGCCATTTTTCCTAAACGTCAACCCCTGGGTGCTGGCAAAACTGGCGCTCGCCGTGGGTGCCCACACGCACGGCAGCGGCGCGGCGTTTTTTAAAAACATTTCGCTCGACTATTCAAACACGTCGGGCTCGTTCACCATCCAGATCGGGCTTGCCGTCACCTTTGGCGCCGGCGTTGCAGGCGTCGCTTCGTCTGCCGTGCGCGGCGCTGCATCCCTCACGCTGTTCATTGGGTACGAGAAGGCAGATGGACACCAGCTTCCGCGACTGCGCGTAGGTGCAGACGTCGATGTCGATGTGATGCTCCAGTTCGTAATGTTCAAGTGGACCACCAAGGCTTGGTCGGGGTCGTGGCCCACACTCATCGATTCGTGGAATATGTCGGTGAACAATGGCGACCAGTATGTGCTCCAGCGCTCTGAGCTCGCATTGGGTGGAGATACGCCTTATACGCTGGATGCCTGCTTCGGCTCGGCCGGCAACATTGAGGCGGGCGGCGTGCCGCAATTTATCGCATCGGCCACCATCGTCACCAACGCCGAACTGCTCGCACGCGCCGAGGTTAAGGCCACTGCCGTAAACGCCGCGCCCGTCGTGCGCGATTGGGACCGGGCGGTCACGCGCATTGAGCTCGAGGCGGATGCAGAAAGCGACGACACGGGACAGATCGAGCATTTCGTCCATGCACTGATAGAGAACGACGAAAACGCCGCGCCGATGTATGAGTACACCTATATCGGTCAGGCAACAAACGCCGTTGCGGACCCGAACGCCAATTCTGCCAGCGTGTCGGAGGACGAGCGTGGCGGCATCAAGCCCTCGAGCGACAACGTGCTGTTTTCCGGCGTGCTCAGCGAAGCCCACATGAAGCTAACGATGATTGCCAGCGTAGAATGCCTGTTCCGTATCGCCTCGGTGCGCTACGGCGACAATGGCCGCTCGCGCCTGGTGGTGCACACAAAGGCAAACGGCACGTGGTCCGCTCCCACGCCCGTGGACTTTCCCCTTGGGTTTGGCGAGGGCGACGTGGAGCGCGACGGCATATTCGATTACGACTTCGACGTGGTGGAATATACGGACGGAAGAGGAAACCAGGACGCCTACGTGCTGCTGGTCTCGGGCGAGCGCCCCGCCGGTGACAACACCCTTTTCGATACGGCAAGCACAGCCGGCATACTGTCCGTTGTGCGCCTGCGCATAAGTAATGACGAGATCCGCGTGGTGTCGCATACGTCATGGCGCAGCATCTCGCGCGGCCGCCTGCAAGAGGATGGCTACCATTGCCTGCAGTGCCCGCGCATCACGGTAGGCAAGACGCTGGTCGACGGACGCCTGTCGGGTGCCTACCTCCACCGCCGCGGAACCACCGCAGAGAAGGCGCTCGGCAGCGAGGCCGAGGCTGCGCTGGAATGCTTTACCCTGTGGTCGGATGATTTGGGCGACAGCCTGACGTTCCGCCAAGTTCTTCGCTTTCCGCAGGCACCGTCGAGTATCGAGCTGAGCGAGCCCGAGAATATCAACGGCAAAATGGTGGTGCCCGTTGCGTACGAGACTGCAGGCGGTTGCGGCTGCGCATCGTACGCCGTGATCGGCCAGTCCATTGCGGGCTGGGGCGTTATGCCACCAGACGCCACGGTGCCCCATGCGGTGCCGTGGCCACAACATTCGGGCTTTTTGGCCACCGTCAACGAGCAGCTGCAGCATATTACTTGGACGCGAGGCGCACCGGCATTTGCAACGCAGCCCGTGGGTGCCGCAGGCTGTGGCCCGGCATCGTTTAGCGTAAGCAACAACGGCAGGTGCGCGCTCTATGTAGAGAACACCGATGGCAAGGTGGGACAAACCTACGACGAAGAAGGCAACCCGGTAGCAGTGATGGGCAAGCACTTCCGCATCTTCGCCAGCACCTTGGCAGGCGATCTGTTCACGGAACCGTTCGTGATGTGCGAGCTGGACCATCCCGTCGATCAGATAACGACATTTTTGACGTCGGGAGCGGAGGGGAGCGAGGCAGAGCTGCACGGCATCGAAGTGCCCCTGGTAGCTTGTGCCCCTCCGACGGGCGCGTTCGCCACCTCGGGCGCGGTGGTGCCCGGAGCAGCAGGTGAATCCTTCATGGTCACGGTGCGAAACGACGGCAACACGCTGCTCGCCGCCGGTACGATCGATCTGTACCGAGAGGGGTCCAGCCAGCCGTTCTCCAGCGCATCCATCGGATTCGGAGTGAACGCGCGCATGGCTTCGATCTACGATCCAGAGCTTGCCGAGGACGCTTCGGCCAACGACATGGCACACGTGAAATACGCGCTCGAGACGCTGGGCACACGTTTTGCAACGCACCCGCTGGTAGCCGACAGCGGCAACGCCGTGCTGGCACCGGGTTGCACGGCACAGTTCCGCATGAGCTTCGCCATCCCCGAGAGTTGGAGCGACGAAGTGGGCAAACGCGTGACGCTGTATGCGAAGGCACGTAATCTGGTGGCGCTCGATCCCATAACGCTCGAGGAAATTCGACCGGGCGCAAACTCGGCGCTGGGTGCCGTACTGCACGAGCTTCATGTGCCCGACACGGCATGCGAACGCTCAGAAGTGCAGGTCGGCGTATGCGACAGCGCGGATACGACAGGACTTCACGACGCCCCGATGACGGCGGACGGCGATGGTAGCTCGAGTGGCGGCGGCACTGACGAGGGCGGCGGCTCCGGAGGAAGCAGCTCCGGCAGTGGCAAGGACCACGGCAATAACAAGCGCTCCGGAAAAGCGGGCGCGCTTGCGGGCACTGGCGATGTCAACGCTCCCTTTACGGCAGCCGCTGCAGCACTCGCCGTGGCAGGCGCCGGCCTCGTCGCCTACAGCGCCCGCCGCACGGCGCTCGAAACCGACACCGCCAATGAGGTCAATTCGGATAAGCCTCGCTAGCTCCTAGTTACTTTTGTGAGAGACGCCGACTCGGCTCATCGAACATCAAAATGGGCTGGTTCTGGATACCCAGAGCCAGC
>USJQ01000020.1 GCA_900554985.1 uncultured Collinsella sp.
GCCTTGCGCATAGGTGCGGCGCGCTTTTTTGGTCAGCAGGTGCAGGCGCTCGTCGGCAGGGGAGAGGCCGTTGCGCGCAAGGAAATCCTCCCAACCGGCATATGTCGTCACGTCCAAGTTTTGCCAGTAGCCCAGGCCGGCGCGACGTACCGACTTGTCATCGAGCGAAAAGCCCAGTGGCTCCACCAGATGCAGGCGGGCGCCGGTGACCACGCAGGTGCGGCCGATATTGCCCGTATTGGCCGGAATCTCGGGCGCATACAGCACAATATTGAACAGGAATCTCCGTGGCTCAGAACGAAAAACCACCACGCAGGACACCCGCGTGGTGGTATGGCGGTTACGCAGGCGGAAAAATGCCCGCTTGGATAAACGTAGGCGCGGTGCCAGTCGGTCAGGCAGGCATCGAGCGCGGCGATGAGTGCGTCCTTGTCCATATGACGGCCGATGATGCACAGGCTCGTCATGCGGTCGCCCGTCTCGTCGTCCCAAATCTGCATGATCTCGGGGTTTTCGTCGATAATCTTCTGCTTTTCGCCCTCGGGCGCAGAATCGACAAACAGACCGTTCTCCATCAGGCGCATCTGGTGGCCGGCCTGTTCAAACATGTAACACATGTCCGGATCACCGGTCTGCCACAGCGGACCCTTGACGCGAATGACCTCGTCTGGCCACTCCTGCTCTACAAAGTCGGTGAACTTCTGCAGGTCAAACGGCTTGCGGCGCGAGTACACAAAGGTCTCGATGTCGTACTCGAGTACCTCGGGGTCGTCGTGCTCCTCGGGATGCTCCATGGCCTCGATCCAAGCGGCGGAGTTGTAGGCGCGCATAAAGTCGAAGCGGTCGGTGTCGAGCAGCTCTTCTATGGGGACCTCGCCGTTTTGGGCCTCGACAATCACGGCGTCCTTTTGCAGGCTGCGCACGATGGCCTTGAGCTCGGCGATCTGCTCAGGCGTGACGGTATCGGTCTTGTTGAGGATCAGCGTGGAGCAAAACTCGATCTGCTGGATGAGCAGGCTCTCGATGTCGTCCTCGTCGATATCCTCGGCCAGCAGGTCGCGACCGCCGTTGAACTCGTCGTACATACGGGCGCAGTCGACCACGGCCACGATGTTGTCGAGCGCGAGCTTGGGCTCGCCGCCCACCTTGGCCTCGTCGCAGAAGCTCGAGATGGTGTAGGCGATGGGGATAGGCTCGCAAATGCCCGAGGCCTCGATGATGATGTAGTCGAACTTGCCCGAATCGGCGATGCCCTGCAGCTGGTTGGCCAGGTCGTCCGAAAGCGTGCAGCAGATGCAGCCGTTGGTGAGCGGGATGAGGTCATCGGTCTCGGAAAGGCCGCCGTCGGCGATGAGGCTGGCATCGACGTTGATCTCGCCGATATCGTTGACGATTACGGCGGCGCGGATACCGCCGTCGTTGGCGAGGATGTGGTTGAGCAGCGTGGTCTTGCCGGCACCGAGGTATCCGGTAAGCATGATGATCTTCACGGGTTTGTTGGGCATGTGCCCTCCTTTGTTAGACATGGCTTACAGTTGAATCTTATGCCAAACGCCTGCTCTTATACCCACGCACGGGCAAATAACACAGGCTACTCCCAGGCTCCCCATACGTCGGGACAATAGCCGACGGTGGCTTTTTTGCCGTTGCGCACGATGGGTTCGGCCAGAACCTGCTGGTTCTCGAGCAGCTTGTCGAAGCGCTGGCTGGGGGTGAGGTGCTGGATGAGTGCGAGCGTCTCCTCGTCCTTGGCTTTGGGGTTGAGCAGCTTGTCGATGCCGCCGACCGCCTGCATCACGCTCGTGAGCTCGCCCTTGCTCATCTCCTTTTCCTTAAGGTCAATAAACTGCACCTTAATGCGGCGTTCTTTGAAGAAACGCTGCGCTTTCTTGGTGTCGAAGGACTTTTTGGTGCCAAAGATTTGCACGTTCATATCTATGTTCCGCCGTTCTAACGAACGGCGGTCGCCTCGACGCTGCAAAGCCATCTGATGGGCAATCTGCCCTTCAATCGTCGGGCGGGGGCAAAAGCCCAGCGCCCTCCTCTTTCAAGGCACCTTGCCTCATCAGCTGGCTTTTCGCTGACATTGATGGAACATCGAGGTGACCGCCGCTGGAATTATCTGATGAAGTTGGTCCTAGCGCGATCGGCCTCGGGAGCTTCGATGCCAGCGGCTTGTCCTGCCTCGATACAATGCAGGAGCCAGGCCATGTTCTTGCCGATGTTGCGCATGGTGGCCAGACCCTCGGCATCTCCGTCGGCGTCGCCGGGCACGCAGCCAAACACGTTGTTCCAGTACGTGGACGCTACCACGGGCATCTGGTTGATGGTGAAGTACTTGTTGAGCACGTCGAAGGTGGTCGACGTGCCGCCGCGGCGGGCAACGGCGACAGCGGCGCCCGGCTTGTACGCAAAGGCCTTGCTGCCTGCATAGAATGCGCGGTCGAGAGCCGAGAGGATGCGTCCGCTGGGGTGCGCATAGTAGACGGGCGAGCCAAAGACAAAGCCGTCTGCCTGCGCGGCGGCGGCAATCAGCTCGTTGACCACATCGTCGTCAAAGGCGCAACGGCAATCGAGCTTGCCGCACTGGCCGCAACCAATGCAATCGCGAATGGGCTTGGCGCCCAGCTGAAACATCTCGGTATCGATACCCTCGGCGTTGAGCTGCTCGGCGACCTCGGCGAGTGCGCGGGCGGTGTTGCCGTTTGCCTTGGGGCTGCCATTGACCAAAAGAACCTTCATCACAAACTCCCTCTGCTGTCGGTGACTTCTGCGGAGGATTATCGCACGAGAGGGCAGATGGCGTGGGGCGCGATGCGAAACGGGCTGTGTTTCGCATCGCGCCCCATAACGCTAGTCCAGCTTGGTGCCCGGTACCTGCGGCGCCTCTTTAATCAGCGCATTAAGTTCGTTCAAAATGGAAACGGGCTGTCGGTCGACGGCGTCCAGATGAAGCGTCGCCACGCGAAGGGGCGGCTGATATTCAAATGAGCCAAGGAGCACGGGCGATCCCAAGAACCGTTCGATTTCGTCTGCAACCGCGTCGGTCTCTTCGGGATCAAGCTCGTCAAAGAGCGCCACGAACATCGGTCCGGTCGAGCGGAACAGACGACCCTTGCCGCGCGAGCAATCCATGAGGCAGGCGGCGCTTTCTGCCAAAACGCGGTCGCCTGCATCAAAGCCAAAGCGGGCATTGACCTGTGCGATTTCGTCGATTTTAATGGCGATCAAGCCCGCGTTTCGTGCCACGCGACGCATCTCGCCAATGGCGTTGACCAGGGCGTGGATATCGCCCAGACCGGTCACGGAATCGGTCGTATCTGCCAAGCTTCGGTTGGTGACAATGCCCACATACATGTTGGGCTCGGTATCGGTGCCGTCCAGGCGGTAACCCGTGCAGTCGCAAAGCGCGTATTTTCCGGCGGTATTCATGACGCGATACTGCATGCAGTGGAAGTGCCACGTGCCGTTTACCACCATATCGAGCTCGGCACGTACGTTGTCGCGGTCCTCGGGGTGAACACGGGCAAGCCATATATCGAGCGAGTTGTAGGGATGCTGGGAGGGTAGGTCAAAATCGCGCACGGCATTAACCGACCATTGCGATTCGCCGGTGTCGAGGTTAATGATGAACGGATAGCGTGTCTCGGAGCTCATGGAGATCGCTTGGAACACTCGGTCGTTGCAGGGGGGGGGTTGTTCGGTGACCGGGCGTTGCGGCGCATCGCCTTCTTCCGGTTGTTGCACACGGTACATGAGCTTGTAGCGATACATTTTGCGGTCGGCGTCCTTTGTCATCTGGCGACGCGTATCGCCTGCAAGTGGGTCGACGCGCGAGCAGCCAAAGCTAAAGCTGGCGATCATGGGCGCCTTGTCGCCTGATGTTGCCTCGATAAGATTGGCACGCGTCCGCTCCAGGCGCTGCTCGAGCTCGGCTTCGTCTGTCGTGGGGGATATAAGTACAAATTCGTCTCCACCGATACGGAACAGCAACTCATCGTGCTCCATTGTCTCGGTGAGTGCGCGGCAGATGCTCAGAATGTAGCGATTGCCCTCGGTGTGGCCAAACTTATCGTTGCAATGCTTAAGGCGGTCGATATCGATATAGGCGCAGGTGAAGGGGGTGCCTTTGCGCCAGAGCTGATCGACATGGCGGTCGAGTCCGCCACGGTTGCCAAGATTGGTGAGCGAGTCGATATAGGCGCCGTGCTCAAGCAGCTCGCGTTCTTGTTGCAGGATGGCGAGCGTTTTCTGCAGTTGCTCACCGATGGCACGCAACTCCGGGGGCAGCGCGGCAACATCGAGCTCGGTGGTTGAGGCCCCGTTCGCAAGTCGCTGAAGATGAGCGATGATTGATTGCTCGCCCACGCGATACGACTCGTTCATGATGGATTGCCTCCTTGGATGGAACAATGGTTTGTATCTTGCGCCCAATTCGGTTTAAATTGGGATATTAGTTAACTCATGGGAACAAACGCTCCCTCGACGGTGGCGTTTGCGCACGAGCGTATTAGTTGCTGTCGCCACCGTCGAGCAGTGCCTCAAAATCCTCCGCCTGCATGGGACGGTAGTAGAGGAAGCCCTGAGCGTAGCGGGCGCCCATTTGGCGTAGCATGTTTGCCTGCTCATTTGTCTCGATGCCTTCGACCACAACGGGCAGATGGAGCGACTGCGCCATCTCGAGCATTGATGAAATGATTTGCACGCTGCGGCCTTGATCGCCGTCGACGGGCACAAACGTGCGGTCGAGCTTGATGACGTCGACGTTGACGTTCTTGAGCATCGCGAGCGTGGACTGGCCGGTGCCAAAATCGTCCATGTAGGTCGAGAAGCCGCGGTTGTGCAGGTCGGCCGTCAGCTTGTCCACAGCTTCGGACTCTCCCGTATAAGCCGTCTCGGTGATCTCGATGCGCATGAGCTCGGGCGGCAGATTGTATTGGTCGGCGAGTGCCCCCATATGCTCGGCAACGTCGCAGGCAAGGATATCCACGCGCGACACGTTGAGCGAGATCGGAACCACGCGAAGCCCTCGATCGATGCGCCCGCGCAGCCACGAGGCAACGCCCTGCCAAACGTATTTGTCGAGCGTCACCACAAAACCGCTTTCCTCGAGAGCGGGGATAAAGGTGACGGGTGAAATGAGGGAGCCGTCCTTGTCAATCCAGCGCGTGAGCGCTTCGGCGCCAGTGATCTCGCCGGTTTCCATGTCGACCTGGGGCTGCAGGTAGTAGGTAATGCGGCCGTTTGAGAGCGCATACTGGAATTCGGTCAGCGTGCGGTGGAACGAGATTTCGCGCTCGTACTCCTCGGGGCGGAAAATGGCAATGCGCTCCTTAAAGTCGTTTTTTGCACGCCGATTGGTAAACATGGCCTTGGCCTGCGCATCGATAGTGATTTCCTCGTTGGAGTCGATGGGGTAGACGCCCATGGACGGCCAGAAACCCACGCCGTCATCATGCTTGGCCACGGCCTCGCGAACGCTGTTATAGATTTGATGGACGGTGTCGTGCTCAAAGGGGATGAGTATGCAGAAGTCGTCTTGGCCCCAGTACCCTGCGACGCCCATGTCGGCATTTTCGATGTCCTTGAGGACCGTGCCCACGTCGGCGAGCATGCGGTCGCCCTCGGCCTGTCCGTGCCATTCGTTGAACAGTCGCATGTGTCCCATGTCGACGGTGGCGATACACCAAGCGCCGTCGCGCCTTGTCTGGAGAAATGCGTTGGCGCGCCGCATAAACTCGCTGGGTCGACAGAGGCCCGCGAGCATATCGATGCGCTCGGCGATAGCGCTTTTGCGCTCTATCTCGGGTATGGGGAGGCTGTCGTTGGGAACAAGTCCGCCGGCCGTGCGAAGGCGACGGTCGAGTTCGCCTAAAACGGCGGTCGCTTGGTTGGCTAGGCGCTCGTAGAAGGCCGGGACGACAAGACAGACGGGAGTAATGGTATCGCCCGCGATTCGAACGGGAGCGAAAACGGCCTCTTTTAGATGATGGACCAGTTGCTCGAACGCCTCATGGTCCAAATCGTTGCTGAGCACGACGAACTGGACGCTTCGTGAGCGGTAGACGCGACTCCTGCCACGGGTGATCGACAGCATACGGCCTGCGTATTCGGCAAGCATGTTGTCGACAGCCTCGGCTCCGTAAAGCTCGTTGAGCTTTGTCGTGCCGCGAACGCGCACCGCTATAAGCCCCGTCTCGCAACAGTCGCGACGGCAGGCATCGATAGCGTTGAGCAACATACGCTGCGTTCCAAGGCCCGTGGCGGCGTCGACGGTCTCGGCAAGCGAGTGGTTGACGAGCTCGCCAACATAGAGCGAGGGGACATTTCCGTCGCCGTCGATACGAAACCCGCGAGCACGGCAGAGAACGTAGTCGCCGGCGGCGTTGCGCACGCGGTATTGCATGACGCGACGGTGCTTGGAGCCGTTATAGATCTGGTCGATATCGTCGCTATAGGCCTCGAGGTCATTGGGATGGACGCGCGTTTTCCAGTAATCGTGGCAGTTGTCTATATGCTCCGAAGGAAGACCAAGGTCGCGCAGGGCGCCTTGTGACCAAAGGGTGCGATGTTTGTCCAGGTTCTCGATAAAGAAATAGCGGCCTTCGTTGAGCATCGAAAGGGCGTCGAAAATGCGATCGCTAACTTCGAAATCGTCGGCGTGGACTTGCGTGATATTGCGTCGATCAAGGTGCACGGCATGGCGCAGCTTGTAGTCGTACATGCGATGGTCGGCATCGAGCGTCATGCGATTGGAGGCTTCGCCCAGGGCGGGGTCGGCGTGTGACACTCCGTAGCTAAACGAGTGAGGCATCGCGGAATCGTTATTTTTGAGCAGGACCTCTCGACAGTGCTCCAGACGTTCGGCAAGGTCATCCTCGGTCGCGATTGTGGACAGGATGGCAAACTCGTCGCCTCCCAGGCGAAATGCCGCCTCGTCCACCTTCATATACAGCTTGAGATAGAGGCTCACCTGCAAGATATAGCGGTTGCCCTCGTCGTGTCCAAAGATGTCGTTGCAGTGCTTAAGGTTATCGATGTCGATAAGCGCCATGGTTACGGGCAATTCCTGCTCCCAGATCTCCTCTAGGGAACGGGCAAAGCCGCCGCGGTTGCCAAGACCGGTGAGCTCGTCGGTAAAGGCAGTCCTGATCAGATCGTCCTGACGCTCGAGAAGGTCACGGATGGTCTTTTCGAGCGTCTCGGTGTAATTGCTGGCGATATCCATGCTGTAAGCGGCTTCCTGAGGTCGGGGTGTATTGCGTCGGGCGAGCTCGTTGTACACACGCGTTGCTGCTCAACGCTTTGCGTGTATCCAGGCCCCCGCCTTGCTGCGTCGCTGGTTTAATATGTCGGTCCGTGTTCGCTGCTGATAACTATTGAGTAGTATAAACAACAATAGAGGATTGTATATGGGTGCCCCTGCCGCGGGCGGCTATTATTCGCCAATCGGTAGCGTGACGATGCGATGCTCGATATAAATGCGACTGAGTCGATATATGTTGGCGGGTATACTTGTTCCGGTTTAAAACGCAGGAACGGAGATGGTCGCATGGCACAGCCAGGCACGACGCGCACGGTGGGGCTTGCGCTCGAGGGAGGCGGCTACCGCGGTATGTATACGGCGGGCGTGCTCGACGTATGGATGGAGCACGGCTTAACCTGCGACCATATGGTGGGTGTCTCGGCGGGCGCGGCGTTTGGCTACAACTTTAAATCGCGCCAGATCGGTCGCGCCATTCGCTACAACAAGGCCTATTGCGCCGACAAGCGCTATGCGAGCGTGACGAGCTGGTTGCGAACCGGCGATATGTTTAATGCCGAGTTTGCCTATCACGAGGTGCCCATCGAGCGCGATCCCATCGATCTGGAGGCATATCGCGCCTGCCCCATGCGGTTTACGTGCGTGTGTACCGATCTTAAGACGGGGCAGGCCGTCTACCATGATCTGCCCTATGGCGACGAGCGCGATATTGAGTGGATCCGGGCGTCGTCGGCGATTCCCGTGGCGACGCGTCCCGTTGCCATTGAGGGTCGTAAGTACTTGGATGGCGGTGTTGCCGATTCCATTCCCAGCGCCTGGCTGTTTGCGCAGGGCTATGACCGCAACGTGGTGGTGCTGACGCAGCCGGCGGGCTTTGTAAAGCAGCCCAATAGCGTGATGCCCATGCTGCGTCGCGTGTATCGTCACTATCCGGAGTTTGTCGCGGCGCTTGAGCATCGGCACGAGGTCTACAATGCCACGCTCGATGACCTGGCGCGCCGCGAGGCCGCTGGCGAGATCTTTGTGGTGCGACCGAGCGAATCGGTGAAGGTGCCGTCGCTGTGTCGCGAGCCCGATGAACTCGAGCGCATCTACCAGATTGGTCGCCGCGATGCGGAGACGACCTTGTCCGCGCTGGAAGCGTATCTGGCGGGGTAGGGGCTGCAGCGGAAACTGCATCCCGGAATCAGCGTTCAGACTGGGACGCAGTTTCCCGCTGGCCCTCTATACGGAAAGCGCATCCCAGAATGGACGTCCAAACTGGGATGCGCTTTCCGCTATTGAAGATATGGGGCTGCGGAGCAACTGCTCGGTCTAGGCTTATGCCTGCTGCCAGGTATCGACGAGCTCCTTGGCTGCGGCGTAGGGGTCGACGGCACTGCAGACGGCGCTCACCACAAAGAAGCCGTCGACGCCGGTGGCCTTGAGCTGCGGCAGGTCGGCCGTCTTGACGCCGCCGCCCACCACGATGGGCACGGGGCTTGCCGCATGGAGGGCAGCCAGGTCCTCAAAGCTCTTGGTGATGATGGAGCCATCTGCCGCGCGTCCGCAGTCGCGCTTGGTCTCGGTCTCGTGAAGCGGGCCCACGCCCAGGTAGTCGACCAGGCCCATGTCGGCAGTCTTGACGTACTCGAGCATCTCCTCGCAGCGGGCGGAAAGGCCCACGATAGCATCGGGACCCAACAGCTTGCGGCAGACCTCCACGGGGATATCGCTCTGGCCCACGTGCACGCCGTCGACAGCGATACCCTGCTCGCGCGCGGCGAGTACACAGTCAAGGCGGTCGTCGATCAGCAGGGCGACCTGCCCGGTCTTGCCGGCCTGTGCGATAGCCTGCGCGGCATCGCCCGTCAGCGCGATGATCTCGCGGGCGCTTGCCACCTTGGAGCGCACTTGGATGCAGGTAAAGCCGGCGTCGAGCGCCTGAGCCACCACATCGCCCACGGGTCGCCCGAGGGTGTTTTCGGGGCCGAGTACCAGATAGGCAGAGATATCAAGGTTGTCGCGGATGCTCATCGTGCTTCCTCCTGCTTTTTGATCTGAGCTTCCATGCGCTCGAGTTTGCCGGTCATGGTATCGGTAAAACCGGGGCGAATATCGGCTTTGAGCACGACTTCGGTACGGATACCTTTGCTCGCCAACACAAAGGTTGCGTCGCGCACGACCTGCATGACCTCGTCCCAGTCGCCCTCGATCTCGGTGAACATCGAGGTGGTGCGGTTAGGAAGGCCGCTCTCGCGAATGACGCGCACGACCTCGGCGACCTCGGCGGATAGCTCGTCACCGGTGCCGCACGGGGCGATGGCTACGGCGACGAGCGTGTTCATACCGGCATTGGTTGCGGGCTCGGACATGCCTTATGCCTCCTCGAGCTCGAGTTGGTTATCGGCAATGTCCTGGGCGGTCGCGCGGTAGAGCTCGTCGATAAAGGCGACCTTAAAGCTTGCCGGGGCTTCGGCGACAGCGGCGGCACGCGTGCCGGCAACGTTGTAGACGCCCGTGCCGCAGATGGCTGCCGTAAACGGGTCGGTGGCGCAGGCGTACACGGCCAGCACGCCGCCCTGCGAGCAGCCGCAGCCGGTGATCTTGGACATGAGTGGGCTGCCGCCGTGGGACTTGGCCACGGTTGTGCCGTCGGTAATCAGGTCGACTTCGCCCGAGACCACTACGGCGCCGCCGGTGTAGCGGGCGAGCGCCACGGCGGCATCGCGGGCGGCGTCAACCGTATCGGTGGTGTCGACGCCGCGCACGCGGCTCAGATCGGCCGCCTCGCCCTCAAGGCCCCACAGGCCGGCGAGCGCGATGATTTCGGAGGCGTTGCCGCGCACGATGGCGGGCTTGTACTGCTTGAGTTCGCCTACCAGCTGGGTGCGCAGGCTGCCGATGCCCAGGCCCCCCGGATCGAGCACCCAGGGCTTGCCGGCGTCGTGTGCCGCCTTGGCCGCGCGGGGGATCGTCTCCTCGTAGATGGGGAAGAGCGTGCCCATGTTGAGATAGATGGCGCCGCCGCCGGCAACGAGTGCCTCGCCCTCGTCGGGCAGGTAGACCATAGCGGCAGAGCCGCCCACGGCGAGCTGCGCGTTGGCGACAAAGTCGATCGTCACCGTGTTGGTGATGGAGCCGGCCATGGGATTGGTGGCGCGAATCTCCTCCACGGCCTTGACCACATTTTGCTTAAGCTGTTCCAAATCAATCACTGCACATGCCTCCTTGGCATAGAAAAGGGGCGCTGTGCATAGACAGCGCCCCTAAAAAGGCGGCATGCTCCCTACGCCAGCATTAACTGACAGGTTCAAAGGATTGGGCCCCATGCCCTCTCAGCCTTGTGGCTTGCGC
>USJQ01000021.1 GCA_900554985.1 uncultured Collinsella sp.
GTTGGCATGAAAAAGGCGAGGCATAGACCTTCTGGTCATGCCTTGCCTTTTGAATGACAAATTGTCGTCCTGGGCGGCGCGCAGCGTCGGCCGGTTACGGCGTTTGGTAAAACGCCGTAACTAGCGTGCTCCGTACTGCTCGTAGTAGGCGTCGATGGCGGCCTTGAGCTCGTCATCGATGACGACCTTGCCATCGATCTCGTGGTTGTAGAGGGTCTCGACGACCTCGGCCATGGAAACGATGCTCGCGACGGGGAAACCGTACTTGGCCTCGATCTCCTTCTGCGCGGTGGTCACGCCGCCCTTGCCGACCTCCATGCGGTTGAGGGACACGATCAGGCCCTTGATTTCGACGTCGGCAGCAGCCTTAACCTTGGGATAGGTCTCGTCGATGGACTTGCCGCTGGTGGTGACGTCCTCGACCATGACCACGCGATCGCCGTCCTGGGGCTCATAGCCCAGCAGGTTGCCCTTGTCGGCGCCGTGGTCCTTGGCCTCCTTGCGGTCACAGCAGTACTTGACCTCCTTGCCGTACAGCTCGTGGTAGGCAATTGCGGTAACAACAGCCAGCGGAATACCCTTGTAGGCCGGCCCAAACAGGACGTCAAAGTCGTCGCCAAAGTTATCGTGGATGGCCTGGGCGTAATACTCGCCCAGCTTCTTGAGCTGATAGCCCGTCACGTAAGCGCCGGCGTTCATAAAGAACGGGGACTGACGGCCGCTCTTGAGCGTAAAGCTGCCGAACTTAAGAACGTCGGACTCAACCATAAACTTGATGAACTCTTGCTTGTAAGCCTCCATGCGGGCTCCTCTCGTAATCGCGTACGTGCCTTCCAGTTTAGCGCAGGCGAAGCGTCGATGCGGGCGCGCTTTGAGGCCACGGCATTCTGTAAAGGCTTTGTCAGGGGCAATGGTTTTCCGAACAATGGGGTTGACATGGCAAACCCCCTCATCAAGAATACGGGCGGATTAAAAAGGGGTACGAAATACCCAAAGCGCGCTGCGCCCGGTCTTAAGGAGGTGTGCCATGGAAGGCAGTCCTAGTCGAAAAACCTGTATGTCGCCCTCGGCACGCCGCGAGGACTCCGCACACGCATAAACGTCACGAACCGATCGTCAAAACCACCACAAAGGTGCCTGTCCCCTTTGTGGTGGTTCGCGAGTATGACGTGAGCGACATCTAGGTTTTTTAAAGCAAATACGACACGTACGCTAACTCCCTTCAACAAGGAGGACCCTATGCTGATGCTCAAAACCGCCACGGTACTCGAAGCCATCTCCAAGCGCCGCCGCACGGCGCGCCCCGCCGCTCACACCGGCATGCCCAAGAACACCATATTCGCCGCTACCCATAGCGCCGAGGACGCCCTCGTGCTGCTCGACACCACAGCCGACGGGCTCACTGCCGAGCACGCCGCCGAGCGCCTGGACGTCTCCGGCCCCAACACCATCGAGGCACCGACCAAGACGCTCGCCCGCCGCATCGCCGACGCCTTCATCGATCCCTTCGCCGGCATCCTCGCCGCGCTCGCGCTGGTCTCGCTCTACATCGATGTGCTCGCCGTACCCGAGCCGCAGCGCGACCCCTCCACGGTCATCGTCATCGGCATCATGCTGCTGGTATCGGGCGGCATGAAGTTTATCCAGGAAGCCCGCAGCGGCAATGCGGCAGAGGCTCTCAAGGACCTGGTCTCCAACACTTGCACCGCCCTGCGCGACGGTGAGCGCGTCGAGATCCCCTTCGACGAGCTCGTCCCCGGTGATGTGATCCGCCTCTCTGCCGGAGATATGGTGCCGGCCGATGCCCGCGTCATCACCGCGCGCGACCTATTTGCGATCGAGTCCGCGCTCACCGGCGAGAGCGAGGCCGTCGAGAAGACCGCTGCCATCACCGTCGTCGAGGGTGCCGACGGCTCCGCGCTGCCGCTCTCTGCCTGCAAGAACATCGTCTTTACCGGCACCTCCGTGCAAAACGGCACCGCCATGGCGCTTGTCGTTGCCACCGGCTCGGACACCTACCTGGGCGGCATCGCCAAGATGCTCAACGGGCGCGGCGAGAAGAGCGCGTTTGACCGCGGTGCCTCGAGTGTCTCCATGTTGCTCGTACGCCTCATGCTCGTCATGGCGCCGGCCGTCTTTGCCATCAACGCCGCCACCAAGGGCAACGTCATCGACGCGCTGCTGTTCGCCACGAGCGTGGCCGTGGGCATCACGCCGCAGATGCTTCCCGTCATCGTGACCACGAGCCTGTCGCAGGGCGCCAAGGACCTCGCCCGTCGCCAGGTTATCGTCAAGGAGCTGCCGGCGATTCAAAACCTCGGAGCGATGGACGTCCTGTGCTGCGACAAGACCGGCACCCTCACCGAAGACCGCAGCGTGCTCGAGCGCTACCTCAACACCGATGGCAACGAGGACGCGCGCGTGCTGCGCCATGCGTTTTTGAACAGCTTCTTCCAGACCGGCCTCAAAAATCTTATCGACCTGGCCGTAATCGACCGTGCCGATGTGACACCCTCGACCGTCGCACCCGATTCCATGCTGGGCCAGAGCCTGCGCGACCGCTACACCAAGGTCGACGAGGTTCCCTTCGATTTCTCGCGCCGTCGCCTGAGCGTAGTTGTCGCCGACGCCCAAGGCAAAACCCAGATGGTTACCAAGGGCGCCGCCGAGGAAATGCTCGAGATCTGCTCCTTTGTCGAGATCGATGGCATCGCTCAGCCGCTCACCGACGAGAAGCTCGCCCAGATTCGCAAGCAGATCGCCGGACTTAACGCCGAGGGCCTACGCGTAATTGCCGTGGCGCAGAAGACCAATCCGCGCTGCGTGGGCGAGTTTGGCATCGCCGACGAGTGCGACATGGTGCTGATGGGCTTTTTGGCCTTCCTCGATCCGCCCAAAGCAAGTGCCGCGGGCGCCGTCGCCACCCTCGAGGCCAAGGGCGTGGCGGTCAAGGTCCTAACCGGCGACAACGACCGCGTCGCCGCCACCGTCTGCGAGCAGATTGGTATCGATGCGAGCAACGTCTTGCTCGGCTCCGAGATCGATGCGCTCGATGACGCCGAACTTGCCGAGCGCGCCGAGAAAACCCACCTCTTCGCCAAGCTCTCGCCGCTGCAGAAGGCGCGCCTGGTACGTGTCATGCGCGAGATGCTCGGCCACACCGTGGGCTTTATGGGCGACGGCATCAACGACGCCGCCGCCATGCGTGCGAGCGATTGCGGCATCTCGGTCGATTCGGCCGTCGACATTGCCAAGGAATCCGCCGATATCATCTTGCTTCAGAAGAACCTGGGCGTGCTCGAGCGCGGCATCATCGAAGGCCGCCGCACCTACGGCAACCTGCTCAAGTACCTCAAGACCACGGTGAGCTCCAACTTTGGCAATGCGCTGTCCGTGACCGTCGCGAGCCTGTTCTTGCCGTTTTTGCCCATGAGCGCCCTGCAGCTGGTGCTGCTGTCGCTGGTCTACGAGATCGTGTGCATCGCGCTGCCGTGGGACACCGTCGATGACGCCTGGACTGCCCGCCCGCGTGCCTGGGACGCCGCGTCCATCAAGGGCTTTATGCTCGAGCTGGGCCCCGTGAGCTCGCTGTTTGACATCGTGACCTTCGCCGCGCTCTTCTTTGTCGTATGCCCCGCCGCCGTGGACGCAAGCTGGTCCGAGCTTGCCGCCGCGGGCGACGTCGCGGGTATGGCGACCTTTGCTGCACTCTTCCAGAGCGGCTGGTTTGTCGAGTCCATGTGGTCGCAGACGCTCGTGATCCACATGCTGCGCTCCCCGCATCTGCCGAGCCCGCGTGACCACGCCGCGCCCGCGCTGTGCGCCCTCACCGTGCTGGGCCTGGCGCTCGTCACCTGGCTGCCGGCAAGCCCCATCGCCGATGCACTCGGCCTCATGACGCTACCCGCGAGCTTTTTCGCGCTGCTCATCGGCATCGTCACCGCCTACATCGCGCTCACCCAGCTGGCAAAGCGCCGCTACATTGCCCGCCACGGCGAGCTGCTGTAGCAAGTAGACGGAAAACACCCTGCCAGCTGCCGTTGCCACTACCACAGCTGCCAACGCCGCTGCCGTTGCCTCTGCCGCCGCCGCAGTCTATCCCCCCAGCAGTTGCGGTGAAATAGTTCCTGTTTAAAGCCCCGTGACTTTAATTTAGGGACTATTCCACCGCGACTTATTGGGAGATTAGCTAGTCCTTGGGTGTCCAGGACCAGAAGAAGTTGATGAGGGCCACGCGCGAGGCGGTGCCGGTCTTTTTGTTGATCGAGGAAATGTGACGATAGAGCGTGGAGCGCGAAAGGAAAAGCGTTGTGGCGATGTCCTGAACGCTCTGGTCCGAAACGACCAAGACCTCAAGAATATCGCGCTCGCGCCTTGTAAGCCCAAAGGTGACGACGAAGGCATCGAGGCGTTCATCGGACGTGGGCTCCGCTGCCTCCACGGGCTCGGGGTCGGAGCATGTGGGCGCAAGATCCCCACCAAGATCGTCGGTGGCAAGCGGCAGTCCGTCCCGCATCGCGGCATCATCGGCTCGTTGCCCCAACTGCCCCAGCAGCGTAATCGCAATGCCCACAAACATCACGAGCGCCGCACCGACCGCAGCCAGCACATTTTGACTCGAGATAATCGCCACTGCCGGCGCCGTCACGAACATCGAGCACACGTTGTTGACGACGCGACCCATGCACGGCCAATAATATGACCAGCGCGCATAGAGCGAGACGGCGGCATATTTTGTGGTAAAGAACACCACGAAAAAGCCCGAGCCCAGATAAAAGATGATCGTGGCAGCAAGCTCGTTGCCGCCATTGCCATCGACGATGAGCACAAAGAACGAAAGCGTGGACAGTATGGCGGCACATGTCATGCCGATATTCATATACGAGCGGCCGTGCAGGTCAAATAGTGCGCCAGCGACCAACGAGCTCACGACAAGCAGCAGGCGCGGCCAATCGCCCAAATCGACGGTTCCGACAGCATGCAGGGTCGTGAAGCCCGCGTTGAGAGCGGCGAATACGCTGGAAAGATACGCCGTCGCCACGGTCAGGCGAACTACGGCGCGACGGAATGCCGCCTTTGCCTCGGGATCGTCATGCCACTTGGCGCCATATTCCAGAGCATCTACCGAAAGCCCGGCAGCACTGGGTTCAAAGCTGGGATCGGACTCGTCGCGCAGCTTGGCGCGTCGGGCACCGTGGAGCAACGCCACCTGCGCGATCGCACAGACGACCAGAACAGCCTGCTGAGGAATGCCGACAGGCATCACCATGTGGTTGAGAACCTGCACCAGAACGCCCATGGCGTAAGAAAGTGCGGCGGCGCGCGCCAAGCAGGGCGTTCGCGCAAAGCGCCTCGCAAAATTTGCATGAGCAGTCGATCCGCAGTAGCCCAGCGCGCAGCACGCCACCAAACCGCCGGCAATTACCACCTCAACCTGAACCGCCATAATCAACAGCAGCAATGCCGCCACCAGCAAAACGCCCGTGACGTCACTCGTTGCGTCGATAGCATGGGGACGGCGATAGTACAGAATGGGACGCACAAAGAAGCCAATCACGCTCGCGCCGATGACAAGGCTCTCATAAATAACGACCTCATTCGGAGACACGAACTCGGCCATGCGCACATCAAAAAGATACTCGCACGCCAAAAACGTGAAGAAGAACAGCGCCAGGCATATAATCTCCCGAATGCCCCGACGCAAATATGCGGTTGTGTCTCCCATGCCCCTCATGGTTAACCCCCAGCCGCTCAATTGTCTGGAAATCTATTTTAATAAAGAACCAGTCTCAATATCGAAGCCAGGCTCGAAATGCTGCCAATTCGACCCCAGCCGTTCACGTCACACCGCGGTTTTGAGCCTCATGGACCAGAAGGGACACGCGCGGCCTCTAGCTCGGCAAGGAGTGTCTCCAACTGCCACTCATTTAAGTACGTCCCCAATGAGTGCCCAAAGAGTGTCCCCCGCGACTATTCGTTTAAGAACGTCCCCAACGACTAGTCAAAAATGGGCCATGTGTCCCAGCTGTGGAGACTCCTTGAGCCGTCTGGGTATCGCGACGGATCGCGCACTCCCCCATCATCAAAAGTGACACACGCTACCAGTTGATGGGAGGCAGCTATGGGCTTCTTTGACAAGATGTTCGAGAAGAAAGAGTGCGCGATTTGCGGTACCGAGCTGGGACTTTTGGGAAAGACCAAAATCAACGAAGGCTACCTGTGCAAAGAATGCGCCGGCAAGCTCTCTCCCTACTTCCACGGCTATCGCTCCAGCACCGCGGACGACATCCGCGAGCAGCTCGCCTACCGCGAGGCCAATGCCGAGCGCCTGGCCTCGTTCAACCCCACGCGCACGCTCTCTGCCGGGCGCACCAACATCATGCTCGACGAAGACGCGGGCCTGCTGATCATTACCTCGCAGAGCCGCTGGCGCGACGCCAATCCCGATATCATCGAGTTCTCGCAGGTACTCGGTTGCGATATGGATATCGACGAGCATCGCACCGAGGTCTATCGCGAGACCAAGGACGGCGAGCGCGAGAGCTACAACCCGCCGCGCTACGACCTGGATTACGACTTTAATCTGACCATTCACGTCAACACGCCGTACTTTACCGAGATCAACCTGCGCGTAAACGACTCCACCATCGATCAGCGCGGGTCCATCGAGTACCGCGAGGCCAAGCGACAGGCAACCGAAGTTCGCGACGCGCTAGTGCAGCTGCGCCAGGAGACGCGCGACAGCGTCGTGGCCGCCAAGGCCCCCAAGACCGCGGTCACCTGTCCCTTCTGCGGAGCCACCACCATTCCCGATGCCAGTGGGCGCTGCGAATACTGCGGCGGCGCCATCGGCGCATAGCCTCCGGCACGGAAAGGACCGATCATGGCCTTCGAGAGCGTTAACTATCAGTGCCCTGCCTGCGGTGGCCCCCTGCATTTTGCCAGCGCCGAGCAAAAGCTTGTCTGCGACTACTGCGATTCGCGTTTTGAAGTCGAAGAAGTCGAGGCCCTCTATCGCGAGCGCCAGGACAAGGCAGATGCCAAAGCCGATGCCGCAGCCGCAGCTCCCAAACCTGCCGCCGACGATGCCGTGCAGGAGCTCGCCCAAAATGCCGGCTACATCTGCTCGTCGTGCGGCGCCGAGCTCGTGTCCGACGGCACCGTCGCCGTCACCACCTGCCCGTACTGCGGCAACTCCGCCGTGGCGCCCGGCCAGCTCTCGGGCGACTTCTCGCCCGACCTGGTGATTCCGTTTAAGCTCGGGCGCGACGATGTCACGACCGCACTCAAGGAACACTATAAGGGCAAGATCTTGCTGCCCAAGAGCTTTGTCACCGGCAACCACATCGACGAGGTCCAAGGTGTCTACGTGCCGTTTTGGCTCTACGGCGCCCGCGTTGACGACGAAGTGTACTTTGACGCGACCAACGAGACCGTGACCGAGGAATCCGATCGCACCGTCACGACCACCGACCACTACGATGCCTATCGCAAGGGCAATATCTCGTTTAAGCGCGTGCCCGTCGACGGATCGTCCAAGATGCCCGACGGCCACATGGACGCCATCGAGCCGTTTGACTACGACGCGCTGCGTCCGTTCTCGGTCGCATATATGCCCGGCTACATCGCCAACCGTTACGACGAGGACCGCGAGACCTGCAAGGCGCGCGCCGAGCGCCGCATGGAGGAGAGCACGATCTCGGCCCTGCGCGAGACCGTCGTCGACGAATACGACGATGCCACGGTCGAAAGCAAGCAGCTCGACTACACCTGGGAAGACAGCGACTACGCCCTGTTCCCCGTCTGGATGCTCTCCACCTCGTGGAACGGCAAGAGCTACCTGTTTGCCATGAACGGCCAGACCGGCCGCTTGGTCGGCGAGCTCCCCTGCTCCAAGCCCAAGCTCGCTATTGCCTCGGTGCTGTTCTTTGTGATCGGATTTATCCTCTCCCAGATTCTCTTTATGGGCGAGAACGCCTTCGATCCGGATTACCTCGCCTTTGATATCGAGGGCATCCTCATCAACATCGTCGCGCCGCTGATCATCGTGATTATCGGAGACGTGCTACTGGTAGGCCAGCTCAAGACGGCCAACGAGGCCACCCACGCCGACGAGTACTGCGGCGAGCTCGACCTGACCGAGAAGCACGACACCTTCAGCCACACCGAGACCACCGTTGTCATGAAAGACGACAAGGACGACTAAGCAATCCAACCAATACCACCCGGCCTTTGACGAGAAAGGAAGATCACCATGGGACTCTTGAAAGCTGGATTGGGTGCTGCCGGCGGCGTCATGGCCGACCAGTGGAAGGAATTTATCTATTGCGAATCGATGCCTGCTGACGTCTTGGCCTGCAAGGGCAGCAAGCGCACCGGTGGCCGCAGCTCCAACACGCGCGGCGAGGACAACGTCATCTCCAACGGCCCCGTCATCGCCGTCAACGACGGCCAGGGCATGCTCGTGGTGCAAAACGGCAAGATCATCGAAGTCGCGCTGGAGCCTGGTGAGTTCGTCTTCGATACCGGCAGCGAGCCGAGCGTCTTTAGCGGCAACCTGGGCGATTCCATCAAGGAGACCTTCGCCAATATCGGCAGCCGCTTTACCTCTGGCGGCGACGCGGGCAAGGACCAGCGCGTCTACTTCATCAACACCAAGGAGATCATCGGCAACAAGTACGGCACCGCCTCGCCTGTGCCCTTCCGCGTGGTCGATAACAACATTGGTCTGGACGTCGACATCTCCGTGCGCTGCAACGGCGAGTATTCGTACCGCATCACCAACCCGCTGCTGTTCTACACCAACGTATGCGGCAACGTGACCGATAGCTACACGCGCGACAAGATCGACAGCCAGCTTAAGTCCGAGCTGCTCACCGCCCTGCAGCCCGCCTTTGCCAAGATCTCAGAGATGGGCATTCGCTACAGCGCCATCCCCGGTCACACCACCGAGCTCGCCCGCGCGCTCAACGAGGTCCTCTCTGCCGACTGGCGCGACCTGCGTGGTGTCGAGATCGTGAGCTTTGGCGTCAACTCCATCGCAGCCTCGCAAGAAGACGAGCAGATGATCAAGGACCTGCAGAAAGCCGCCGTCATGCGCGATCCCACTATGGCGGAAGCCAACATTGCCAGCGCCCAGAGCGACGCAATGCGCGCGGCAGCCGCCAATCCCAACGGCGCGATGGCAGGCTTTATGGGCATGGGCATGGCAGGTGGCATGGGCGGCATGAACGCCAGCCAGCTGTTCGCCGCCGACCAGGCACAGCAGCAGGCCGCCCCGCAGCCGGCTCCGGCACCCGCTCCCGCACCGGCTCCTGCCGCTGCCCCCGCGGCCGGCACATGGACCTGCAGCTGCGGCGCCACCAACACCGGCAAGTTCTGCTCCGAGTGTGGCAGTCCCGCACCCGCCCCGGCACCGGCCAAGTGGTTCTGCCCCAACTGCGGCAGCGAAAACGGCGGCAAGTTCTGCAGCAACTGCGGAACGCCCAGGCCCTAGCCCCTCTATCTGGTAATTGGCGGGGGATCCGCCACCCCCGCATTTGCTTCTATGGGTTTTTATACAAGAAGGAGGACACCATGAAGACAACGTTCAAAAAGTCCGTACTCGCATTTTTGACATGCGTCCTGGCGCTCGCCTTTGCCCTCACGGGCTGCAGCGGCGGCAAAGACCCCAAGGCCAACTTTGTCGGCAGCTGGAAGCTCTCGGGGGGAACCACGGAGGGCGAAGAGCTGACCGATGAGTATATGGATATGTTCGAGGAATGGGGCATCAGCTGCATCTTGGTCCTGGACGAAGACGGCACGGGCAGCCTCGATTTGTTCTCCGAAGTTTCCGACCTAAAGTGGGAGGCCAAGGACGCTACCACCGCGAGTATCACCGTCGACAAGGAGACGACCGACGTGAAGCTCGAGGACGGCAAGCTTGTCCTTGAGGACGGCGAGGACAAGCTCATCTTTAGCAAGTCCGATAAGGACCTGTCCGGTACGGTGAAGAAGGATCGCGAGGCGGCCGAGAAGGAAGAAGAGATCGATGAGGCCGTCGAAGACGACGATGTCCAGAGCGTCGAAATCTCCCCCGCCGCCACCGTCGCCGATGACGATCTGTGCACCATCCCCATCACCGAGAAGTTCAAGGACGACTGGGGCGACATCGGCTTTGTCGTCAACATCACCAACAAGAGCGACAAGGACCTGACCTTCTACGCCCCCTCCGGCAAGACCAATGTCAACGGCACCATGAAGGACCCCTGGTTCTCGGCTCACCTGATGCCCGGCACCAACGCCACCGAGGAATTCACGTTCTCGAACGGCGAGCTTGACAGCCTTGACGACCTGGTCAACACGACCATCGGCATCGACGCCTATCTGACCGATTCCTACGAGGACGTTGCCTCCTACAGCGCAACCATCGCGTGGCGGCATGTAACATC
>USJQ01000022.1 GCA_900554985.1 uncultured Collinsella sp.
CTCAGCTGGATAGAGGGTCTGACTACGAATCAGAACGTCATAGGTTCGAATCCTATACGCCGCACCATTTGAGATTAAAGCTCCCGGCAACGGGGGCTTTTCTTTTACGTAAACACCGCATGGATTCGAACCTCGGTCGAGGCGCGGGCGTAAAGAAAACGCGGAGCGTTTTTAGCCCGCGGGCGAGCACGCCGGCAGGCGGGCGAAGCCGGTGCGGATCCGCGCAGCGGATGCGCGGAATCCTATACGCCGCACCATTTGAGATTAAAGCTCCCGGCAACGGGGGCTTTTCTTTTGCGTCAGCTTGAGTGCTTTCGTCCAAAGGGACGATTTCCTGTCGACTCGTGTAAGATTCCGAGTAGATGTCGCGACTTATTCGCGACCACTCCTTCTTCAAGCGACCGATCAGGGTGATATTTCGTGGCAGAGCGTCCGACATACAAGCTCAGGTTTCTCGATCCCAAGAAGCGCTTTCCGGCGATGCCCGAGCAGCCTGCGGGACGCTCATATGGCGTAGTCTGGAAACTCTTTGGCGAGGATCAGCATGAATCTTGTTATGTCGTCGAATTTGTTGGCAAAAGTCATGTGTCGCTTTTGGGCTACGTAAGCGTTTCGGGTGAGGTGTACAAGGTGGACCGCCCCGTCAGCGAGGCTCCGCTGCCCAACGATCCCGACATGGAACTGGTCCTTGACGAGTCGGACTCCGGTATTGGTGAGATTGTGGTTCGGGGAGCCAACGGCACGATGCGCGCGTGCGCGCGAACCGTCGGCTCTCCCGAAGGCCCCATGCGCGAGCAGTCCGACCACGAGACATGGAATTCGACCCGCTCCCTTCCTTACGGCGAGTTCATGGCATCGATGTTCCTGCGCTACGTGATATTCGCTGACTTCGAAAATGCCATTGCGAGCACGGCGGACGCCGGCGGACTCGACGAGGGTATGCAAAATGTTATCGACAAGATCAAGCTCGTAAAGTTGCCCGAGCCGGTCGAGGTGTTTTTGGGCTTTAACACAGCACCGCTCCCTGATGCTATCGAGACGCTGCTTTACCGCGTTGACCATGCCGAGAATCCGAGCGGTATCGAGCGCTATGCCGCTGCCCTTATGAGTGAAATTGACTTGCCCCGCCTGCGCACCATCGCTGCCAAGTCCGAGATGAGCCTGGCTCGCATTGATCGTTCAAAGCTTTTCTATCTCAATTTTGATCGTAGCCTGCTGGACCAGGACGAGATTGACATGCTGCTTGCCATCGAGTGCCGTCTCAACCGCCTCTCCGGCATCCTTGAGCGCATCGGGGCTGGATTGGTCCCCGCGGCCTCGTCGCCGAGCCTTGAGGGCTGCGCGCTCTTTGATGCGTGGCATATCGCTAAGACGACCAACGATGTTCCTCGACTGCTCGATACGGCCTCGAGCGATAACCCGTGGGGCGAACCGGGTACGGTGGCTTGCCAGCCGGGCGGTGAGTGGGATGTGCGTACCCGCTTCGCGCGTATTGTCGAGGCGCTTAACGTGGTCACGCGGCTCGACTATACCTATCGGGCAAACGTTGCCGAGGGGATTATGCTCGTTCGGTTTGGGCAGTCTGTCGTTGATGCCATGCCGCAACGTGAATACGACGCTCAAGATGACGCCTGGCACGAGCTGGACGAGGACACGCGCACGATCTGGGCCGCGGAGCACGATGCGCGCGTGGCGCTCACGCTTGCGGCAGCGTGTTTTGCCGCGGGCACCTGCATCACGCGCTGCTATGTGCAGATTGCTGCTCCCGACAGTGAGCAGGGCGAGTGCGTTGTCGCAACGTATTTCTTTGGGCGTGCGGCCTATCTGGCCGATTGCGTGCCTGTCGCCAAGGATCTTGAGAGCATGGACATGGACGATATGCCGTGCAAGCGTGTGCTTGAGGCGTATGAGTCAACCGCTCCGGAGACGATTGAGCCGGCGGAGGTTCATGCTCGTCCGCGTGATGACCATCGCATGCTGCCGCCGGCGCTGCGCGATCTGCTGCTTGCCGATAAGGCTGACGAGTTGGAGGTCATGGAAGAGGACGATGACCCATACGTGGCCCGTGTTGTTGAATTGCGCGAGCAGGCAAAAGTCGACCGTACAGGTGCTTTTGAAGGTTTTTCCCGTCTTGTCGAGGAGTTGGAGGCTAAGTGCGCCGTCGCCGAGCTTTTGGCGACAGGTCCGGTTCAAACGCAGTTTTGTGATAACCAGCTGGTGCGCATGGTGCTACCGGTGTTGGAAGAAGACCGCTCTGTGCGAATCCTTCGTGCGCCCGATGCGCTGTACTTTGCCCAGCACGAGATCTGCAGCTTTTACGCCGAGGTGCGCCATCTTTACGATCTGGCGCGCTCGTCCATGCAGTCGCACTTTGCGCTCATCAACGTGCTTGCGCGTCTGGAGCGCTTTGACGAGATTATCGAGGTGGCGCGCCACGGCCTACGTATTGCCAGCGATCGTTCTGCAATCGGCTACCTGTTCTATCGCTTGGCGTTTGCCTATTGGAATTGCGATCAGCTCGACCTGGCGCTGGCTTGTTACCGTCTGGTGCCGCGCGGCGAGGAGTCGGGCAGCAGCGCGCTGGAAGAAATGCAGGGCCTTATGAACGAGATGGGCGTCAGCGAGCCTCCGACGTTCGAGGAAGCGGTCGAGACCATCCACAAGGCTGGACTAGAGCTGCCGCCAGTGTCCGCCGTGACGAATCAGCTGGCAGATGCCGCTGTGCAACTGGTCGACAACGGTTTCTTTTTCCTGGCACGCGGCTGCATCTTCCAAATGTGGCGCACCATGGGCAACGACGAGCTCGGCTCTCTCAACCGCTCGCTGGGGTAGGCGAAGCTTTCGAGGAGGAAAGGCTGCTAGGCAATTAGAAAATTTCCTCTTGCCCAACTTCGGCTGTTTGGTTACTATAGAACGGCTGTTACGGAGAGCTGACCGAGAGGCCGAAGGTGCTCGCCTGCTAAGCGAGTATGCCCCAAAAGGGCATCTGGGGTTCGAATCCCCAGCTCTCCGCCAGTACGAATTTGAAGAAGGGTCCCATTTGGGGCCCTTTTTATTATCAAGAATGGCGGCTGGGGATTCGAACCCTCAAAAAAGGAGGCATCCTTTCGGACGCCTCCTTTCAGTGGACTTATTATTCTTGCGCCCTACACCTCGGGCGCCTTGGCGACGGTCTCGCTTTCTGCCGTGAGTGGGCGGTTGTCGATGCGACGGCCCAAGCGATCGAGCTTCACGAGCAGCCATTCAATGGGATTCGGCCCTGCGCCTTCCTCGTCGGCAACCAGGTCCATGACGGCGATCTTGGTGCCATCCTGCTTGAGCGTAACGCTGCCCACCTTGTCGCCCACATGCACCGTGCCCGAAAGATCGTCGTAGCTAACCTTTTCGGTCACCTCGCCGGCAAGGGAAAACACGGTCGCTTGCGCCGTAGGATCGGCGAGCGTGGCGTCGATCGTCTTATCCGTCCAGTCGGTTTGGCCAATGCGCGCCATAAGCGGGTTGCCGTTGGCGGTCTTTTCCTGCGTGTTGGCGATTGCGACCGTCACCTTGTGACCGTAGTACCAATTGGCAAGGGTTGCGGTATCGGCAATGCGCTGGTCGGTGGTGGTGGAGTTCAAAACGACGGTGTAGATCTCGTCGCCATCGCGGTTGTAGGCACCCGTAAAGCAATAGCCTGCATCATCGGTGGTGCCGGTCTTGCCACCGATGTTGCCATCTTGGCCTAGCAAATAGTTATGCGTGTCCATGGAATGCGAATGGTCGGTGCCGTCGGCGCCCGTGACCTCGATCCAGGAATCCTCGCTCGCTACGACCTCGCGGATCGTGTCGTTTTTCATGGCCTCTTGCATCATCAGCGCTACGTCGTGTGCGGTTGAGTGCATATCGCCAGCCCACTCATCAAAGTCCAGACCATGCGGGTTTTCAAAAAGCGTGCCGGTGCAACCGAGCTTCTTAGCGCGCTCGTTCATGGCTTTCACAAATGTTGCCTCGGCGTCTTTGGTCTTAGGGTCGATCTTCTTGCCCACATATTCGGCGAGCACGATGGCGGCGTCGTTGCCCGAGGGAATCATCAGGCCGCGCAGTGCCTGCTCCACGGTGAGCTCGTCGCCTTCGAGTAGGCCGGCTGTTGAATTGCCCACGGTGGCTGCGGCGTTGCTCACCGTGACCTTCTCGTCCATCTTGCAATTCTCGACGGTTAGGATTGCGGTCATGACCTTGGTGATCGAGGCAATCTTGACCTGCTCATCGGCGCCGCGGGCATAGTAGACGGTGCCGTCTTTGCCCATGACGAGGGCATTGGTCGCATCGATATCGGGCAGGTTTTCGGCCGTGATGCCGCGCGCATCGGCGGTTTTGCCGCAAACATTGTCGGTCGTGAGCACTTGGGCGCCAGCGGCAAGGGCGATAGCGCAGACAAAGCCGGCGGCAAGCTGGGCTGAGCGCTTTGCAAAAGAGGTGAGGGACTTCACGGATTTCGCTTTCGACGGGATGGTCTCTTCTGGAACTAGAGTATATCGTTTGCCGGCGTCGGCGATCATCGCGTGCGTGCGTGGCCCACATCCGCGCCCGAACGGGCACAAGGGTGCTTAAGGCCGACTTAATCACCCACGCTTGTTGTGTGTGGCGTGCGTCGCCTCGGGCATAATGGAGCGCGAGAGGAGCACGCATGAACGAGCGCATTTTGGTAGTTGATGACGAGAAGGCCATCGCCGACTTGGTTGGTATCTACCTTACAAAAGAGGGCTTTGATGTCCAGATTGCCTATAGCGGGGCCGATGCTGCCAAGGCAATCCTGGAGCAGGAGTTCGATCTGGCACTGTTGGATGTCATGCTGCCCGATATCGATGGCTTTGAGCTACTGCGTACGATCCGTTCCAGCCATACCTATCCCGTGATCATGCTGACGGCGCGCGATGCCCAGCAAGACAAGATCGAGGGCCTTTCGCTTGGCGCGGACGATTACGTGGTTAAGCCGTTCCGTCCGCTGGAGCTCATCGCGCGTGTGCACGCTCAGCTTCGCCGCTACACCAGCTACGGTAGCCGCTCGCAGGCGGCCGAGTCGCCGACCATCCAGCTCGACGGCCTGGAGATCAACCGCGATGCTCGTTCCGTAACGGTGGACGGTGCACCGGTGCGCCTCACGCCCATCGAGTATTCCATCTTGCTGTATCTGGTTGAGCATCGCGGCAGCGTGGTAGCCGTGGAGGATCTGTTCCGCGCGGTGTGGAACGAGGATTTTATGCCCGGCTCCAACAATACGGTGATGGTGCACATTCGCCACCTGCGCGAAAAGATTGGCGACGACGCTCAAAAGCCGCGCTTTATCAAAAACGTCTGGGGCGTCGGCTACATAATCGAATAGCGCCTTTGATGGTGGGGAAGTGGACATGACAAAAGACGATAGGCAGGCATTCGATCGGCTCTTTCAATACGTGAGGTCGGTCGTCGACAACCGCGCACTTGCAACGGTGCTGCTCTTTTTGCTGAGCCTGCTGCTGATTGGCATCGATAACATCGCTGGAATCTTGGCGGTGCTGCTTGTCGGCTTTTTGCTGATCGATCGATTTGAAATCGTACGCCGCTGCGTGGTGATTGGCGGTGCCGCGTGGGCCATGACGTTGGCGATTGGCGCCATGGCACTCGGCGGCATCGAAGGGCCGGTGCTGTTCGATGCCGGCTTTGTATTCAACATGCTTGGCTTTGTGCTGGCGCTTGCCGTGTGCGTGCTGTTCTTTTGCGGCCGCGCCCTGTACTACCAGGGCTATGAGCAGGGCGAGCAGCATGCCGATTGTGTGCTGGCCGCTCGTATTCAAGATCGCCTGATCGATCACCCCGACACCTGGGACAACATCGACGGCGACTTCCTGGAGGTCGAGGGCGCACTCAACCGTGTGCGCGATCGCGAGCGCAAGGTGCAGCAGGCCTTGCGTGACGAGTCTCATCGCAAGGACGATCTGGTCACGTACTTGGCACATGACCTACGCACCCCGCTTGCCAGTGTGGTGGGCTATCTTTCGCTGCTTCAAGAGGCTCCTGAGCTGCCGGTTGAGCAACGTGCGCACTTTACGGGCGTGGCGCTCGACAAGGCGCGCCGGCTCGATGCGCTCATCGAAGAGTTCTTCGATATCACGCGCTTTGACTTCCACGATATCGTGCTCACGCGCGGCTATGTTGATCTGGGGTTGCTGCTGGCTCAGGTGGCTGACGAGTTCTATCCCATCCTCAACGAGCAGCATAAGGAAGCCCAGGTTGATATTCGCGAGGACCTGACGGTGCTCGTGGATGGCGACAAGATGGCCCGCGTGTTCAACAACATCATGAAAAACGCCGTCGCCTATAGCTATGAGGGCTCGACTATCACGATTGAGGCCAGGCGCCAAGACGATGGCGGCGTGCGCGTGCGCTTTATCAATCAGGGCGATCCTATCCCTGCGGCTAAGCTCAAGGTGATCTTTGAGAAGTTCTATCGCCTGGATGCGGCGCGTGCGACCAATCGCGGTGGTGCCGGCCTGGGCCTTGCTATTGCCAAGGAGATCATCGCGGCACACGGCGGTACCGTTGCATGTGAATCGACGCCCGAACACACGATATTCACCATCGAGCTGCCCGCCGCATAGCCAGTGTGCCCTTACAAACACTTGACAATGTGCTCACGTGCGTATGAGCCGCGATTCCTACTATCGATACTGCTGAATTGATATCGATATGGAGGTGTGCGGTATGACGGCTGCTGCGGCTGTGGAGCCCACGGAGCTTGAAGAACTCATGGAAGCGCAGGCCGAGGCCGCGCATGAGCGCGAGGTTGGGGATGCGACTCGCCCCACGGCAGAGGATCTTGCCGCCTCGCCGACGCGCATCGACGTCGAGGGCCTCGACCTGTTCTATGGCGATCACCATGCGCTCAAGGACGTGAATATCAAGATCCGCGACAAGCAGATCACTTCGTTCATCGGGCCTTCGGGCTGCGGAAAGTCCACGTTGCTGCGCTGCTTTAACCGCATGAACGACGGCATCAAGGATTGCCGCATCGAGGGCAAGATTGCGCTCGATGGTCAAGATATCCTGGGCGATTGCGACATCTGCCGTTTGCGCCAGCGCGTGGGCATGGTGTTCCAACGCCCCAACCCATTTCCCATGAGCATCTACGACAACGTCGCCTACGGTCCTCGCGGTATGGGTGTGCGCGACCGCGCCGTGCTCGATGAGCTGGTCGAGGACTCCCTGCGTCGCGCTGCCCTGTGGGACGAGGTCAAGGACAAGCTCAAGGAGTCGGGCCTGGGCCTTTCGGGTGGACAGCAGCAGCGCCTGTGCATCGCCCGCGCACTTGCCGTGCAGCCCGACATTCTGCTGATGGACGAGCCGACCTCGGCGCTCGACCCCGTGTCGACGCTGGTGGTGGAGCAGCTTGCCTGCGAGCTCAAGGAGACCTGCACGTTGGTGGTCGTTACGCACAATATGCAGCAGGCGGCGCGCATCTCCGACTCGGTTGCGTTCTTTTTGCTGGGCGAGCTGGTGGAGCACGCGCCCACCGCTCAGCTCTTCAAAAAACCGACCGATTCGCGCACAGCGGATTATTTGACGGGACGTTTTGGCTGATACCATCTCGTAAAGGTACCTTTAGGGTTAAGATGCGGTCATGCCGGCCGCAAAGGGGTTCAACATGATCTATTACGTCGAGGACGATGACAACATCAGGGATTTGACGGTCTATGCGCTGCGCAAGCAGGGGATCGAGGCCGAGGGCTTTTCGTGCGATGGCGAGTTTAAGGCTGCTGTGGCGCGACGGGTGCCCGATGCTGTCCTGCTCGACATCATGCTGCCCGATACCGATGGCCTGGCAATTATGCGTCGCCTGCGTGCCGACCGCCTGACGGCGACGGTGCCCATCATGATGCTTACTGCCAAGGACACCGAGCTCGACAAGGTGATGGCGCTCGATGGCGGTGCCGACGATTACCTGACTAAGCCGTTTTCGCTCATGGAGCTTGCGAGCCGTTGCCGCGCACTGCTGCGTCGCGGCGGCATGGTCAAGCAGGAGAGCGATGTGCTCAGTGTGGGCGACATCGTGCTCTCGCCCAGCCATCGCGAGGTGACCGTTGCCGGCGAGCCGCTTAAGCTCACCCTGCGCGAGTTCGACCTGCTTGCGTATCTCATGCGCAAACCCGGCGTGGTCTTTACCCGCGAGTCGTTGCTGCAGAGCGTGTGGGGCTGGGACTTCGACGGCGGTTCGCGCACCGTTGACGTGCACGTGCAGACGCTTCGCCAAAAACTGGGCGAGCATGCCAGCGCCATCGAGACCGTGCGCGGCGTGGGCTACCGCTTGGCCGAGCCTTCTGCCGGTGATGGTGCCGAAGGTGACGACACCGCGGCCACCGCATCGGAGGAGTAACCCGTGGTTTTCGCCCCCCAGGGAAAACAAACGCTGTCGCATCGCGTTTTTGTGACGATCTTTGTTTGCGCCATGGCGGTTATCGTGGCGTTTACGGTGTTGGGTGCGTTCTTTGTGCAAAACACCTTGGCGGATGCCACGAGTGCCAATCTGGCGCAGGAAACCGAGCTCATTGCTGCCGCCCTCGACGAGCAGCAAGAGCCCATCCCGTTCTTGCGTAGCCTCGATCGCGAGGACTTACGCATCACGCTGATTAACAAGGATGGATCGGTTGCCTACGACAACGAGGCGTCGCCTTCCACATTGCCCAACCATGGCGATCGCCCCGAGGTCATCGAGGCCTTTGAGAGTGGTTCGGGTTCCGCGGAGCGCGCAAGCTCTACGCTCGACGAGATTATGCTGTATCGCGCCGTCGCCCTTGATAACGGCCAGGTTGTCCGCTTGGCGCAGGCCCAGCCTGGCGTTGCGGCGATTTTGCTGTCGATGGTGGCGCCGATGCTGCTTATCGCAGCAGCGGGTGCGGTACTCTCGTTTTTCATGGCGCGCCGCGAGTCCCGTGCCATCATCGCGCCGTTACAAGAGGTGGATTTGGACCACCCGCGCCGTAGCTATGAGCACGCCTATGCCGAGATGGTCCCCATGCTTGAGCGTATCGAGTCGCAGCGCCAGGAACTCAAGCGCCAAATGGCGGTGCTAGCGGACAACGACCGTATGCGCCGCGAGTTCACGGCGAATATCACCCATGCGCTCAAGACGCCGCTTACGGCGATTTCGGGCTATGCCGAGCTCATCGCAAACGGCATGGTTGAGGGCGAGGATGACCTGCGCAACTTTGGCGGTCGCATCTATCGTGAGGCGGGCCGCTTGGCAGCGCTTGTCAACGATATCCTTACGCTGTCTAACTTGGACGAGGCCGAGCGTGCAACTGAGGGCGAGGCGGTGCCCATTGGGTCCACGGAGCCTATTGAGCTCTCGCGTGCCATCTACACGGTTGAGCAGCGTCTTGAACAGGTCGCCCGTCAGGCGAATGTGACGATAAGTCATGAGACCAAGCCTGTGGTCATCGAAGGCGTGTCGCGCTTGATTGATGAGCTCATCTACAATCTGGCAAGCAACGCCATCCGCTACAATCGACCCGGCGGTACGGTTACGCTGCAGTGCGGCACCAACGACGAAGGCCATCCGTTCCTCGCGGTCGCCGATACGGGAATCGGTATCGCGCCTGAAGAACAGGGCAAGGTATTTGAGCGGTTCTATCGCGTGGATAAGAGTAGATCCAAGGCACGCGGCGGAACCGGCCTGGGGCTTGCCATTGTCAAGCATGCGGCCCTGTATCATCATGCCACGCTCGATTTATCGAGCGAGTTGGGCGTGGGAACCACCATTACGGTGGCGTTTCCCATACAGCAGGACGAGCCATTCGCATAGCGATACAACATAGATAATGATGTAGACGCCGCATCGGACTTTCGGGTGCGGCGTTGTTGTGCAATTTTACGATTGCTTCCGTCATTTTTACAGGAGAGCCTGTTTCTTATGTATAGAGTTTGGTCTCGGTAAAAAGATGCGATAACATACGGACAGTTTTGTCAATCCGAACTGGGGAAATGAAAGGCAAGCTGCATGACCCTTCTCGAACTGTTCCAGCTGCTGAAGAAGCACCTCAAGCTGGTCATCACCCTTCCGGTGGTCTGCGCGATCGCCATGGGCATCGTGTCCTTCGTTGCGATGGACAACACCTATACCGCGACGACGAGCATGTACATTCTCGCCAAGACCGACGATAGCGGTCAGATGAGCTACAACGATCTCTCGGCGAGCCAGATGCTTTCCAACGATATCGCCACGCTGCTTGATAGC